>NZ_JBEXKC010000013.1:0-140688 GCF_040609475.1 Streptomyces sp. NPDC004667
CACGGTGCGGCGGGCTTCCGCGGGTGGCGCGGGCGCGAAGGCGCCGCCGCCGGCGGGCGCCGTGGCGCCCTGCCCCGTGTGCCGGGCGGGTGCGCTGTCCATCGTCATCGGCTGACGCTCTCCTGGTTCAAGGGCCGGGGCCTGCCAAGCAGTTCGTGGTACAGGCCGGTGACCGCGTCCGTGGTCCGCCGCACGTCGAACTCCGTCCGGGCGTGCTGCTGGGCCTGCTCCCCGAGTTCGGTGAGCAGCCGCGGTTCGGTGAGCAGCCGTCCCAGGGCCTTGGCCAGTGCCGTCGGGTCCTCCGGCGGTACCAGGCAGAGCCGTCCCTGGCCGGGCGGCAGGCTCTCCCGGGCACCGCTGACGTCGGAGACCAGGACCGGGCGGCCGCAGGCCATGGCTTCGAGCGGGGCGAGCGCCATGCCTTCCCACCGCGACGGCAGTACAACGAGATCGGCGGCCCGAAGCCACGGGCGGATGTCCGCCGCGGCCCCCGCGAAGTGCACGCCGGGCGGGGCGGCGCGGCGCAGCCGCTCGGCGTCGGGTCCGTCGCCGACGAGGGCGAGGCGGGCGCCCGGGACGTTGCCCAGCAGTTCGGGCCAGGCGCGCAGCAGGACGTCCTGGCCCTTCTGGGGGCAGAGCCGGCCGACGCAGACGGCGAGCGGGCCGTCGCCGGTGAGGGCGGCGGGCAGGGGGAGGGCGGCCCGCGCCTCGGCGCGTTCGCGGTCCGGGTCGCGGTGGGCGGGGCGGAAGCGGTCGAGGTCGACGCCGTTGCGGATCACGGACCAGCGGGCGGTGACGCCTTCGGACTGGCCGGCCCGGCGTTCGGACTCGCTGACGCAGAGCACCCGGTCGGCCCAGCGGGCTCCGGCCCGTTCCCAGCGCAGCGCGAGGGCGGCGGTGGCGCCGCCGACGGCGTCGAAGGACCAGGCGTGCGGCTGGAACACGGTGGGTACGCGGCCCCGTACGGCGATCCGCCCGGCCAGTCCCGCCTTGGCGCTGTGGAGGTGCAGCAGGTCGGGGCGGGCGTGGCGGATCAGCCGGGCGGCGCCGAGTACTTCCGCGGGCAGGCCGGGGCCCGGGGAGCGTCCGGCGCGCCAGGTGAGCACCTCGGCGCCGGCGGCGCGGGCGTCGTCGGTGAGGTGCCCGCCGGGCGGGCAGCCGACGAGGACCCGCAGTCCGGCTGCGGTCTGGGCCCGTACGAGGTCGGTGACGACCCGGGCGACTCCGCCGTCTACGGGCTGCACGAGGTGCAGGACGGTCAAGGGCTCCGGGGAAGGTGTGGGGGCTGGTGAGGACTTTTTCCGCACGGGGAGTGGTCTCCTGCGTTCAGCGGCGCGCGTCTGTCTGAACGAAGAGCACACCGAGGAATTGACCCTGGCTTTCGCCCGTGAACCTGAAGTTCAGAGTGTGGGCGCCCCCGGACAGGGCGGGGCTCAGATCGAACACGTCCGCGTCATATCCGAGGTTATTCATATGTTCGGGCTGTCGCACGAACGAGGGACGTCCGAATTCTGTGATAGTAGAATTCATCACATCATTGAAGGGGTTTTCGGCATCGCTGATACTGATCCGGCGACCACTGTCGGCGGTCACCGTGAGTGAGTCCCCGAGGGTCCCGCGGTCCCCGTCGTACGCCACCACCCCGGCGCGTCCGCTCGCCCCGGCCGGCGCGTTCAGCCCCGCGATCTCCACCGTCTCCCCGGCGGCCTCCCCGGCCCCGGCGGTCAGCGACTCGAAGCCGTCCCACAGGGAGATCCGGCGCAGCGGCTCCCCGGGGTTCTCGTACGCCACGACCAGGGTCCAGCCGCCCCAGGCACCCACCTCGGAGTGCCCCATGGCGATGTTGAGCTGGGCGACCGTCCACATCCCGGCGCCGCCCCTGCGCACCATCGGGGTCACGTCGGCGGAGGCCTGATAGGCATCGCTGCCCGCGTCGGTGTGGTGGCCGACGACGGTGTCGGCGAGCACCGCCTTGTAGGCGCCGCCCGGTTCGGCCACCAGCACCCGGCCGTTGTCCTCGGGCGGCTTCTGCTCGCCCACGCGCAGGTTGCCGCCCCAGTACAGCCGGGCGTACGAGACCTTCGCGCCCTGCGGCACCTTGAGTTCGGCCCGGGTGGAGTTGTAGGTGTCGGGATCCTTGTCGACCTCGTCGTAGAACATCTCGAAGTCGCTGTTGACCCCGGCCGCCCCCTTCTGCACCTCAGGGCACGGCTCGGCCTGGGGGGACTCGGCCGAACGGCAGCTGATCGAGGAGTTGGAGGCCCGTACCAGGCCGCCGTGCTGGACCGCCTGGTAACGCTGCGTGAAGGGGATCCGGGGTGATTCACGGACGGCGGCGGGAGGGGCCGGGGGCGCGGCGGCCTCCGCCACGGGGACGAGTGCGGAAAGCGTGAGGCAGGACAGCAGGCCGACTGTGCCGAGGATTCTGCGGGAGGAACCCATGACGCCTGTCTCCATTTTCGATCAAGGGGACAAAACAGGAGTGCACTTTGTCAGAAATCAGCCTGGAAATCACGCCGGACTCGCTCGTACGGCCTTTTGGGCGATGAATCGCACCCTGGCGCCGGGCGGGTCGTTATGGGTTGCACCGTCGTTCGAACCGAAAGGGAAAACGAGGAGGGGGAAGACGCCGGCGCGCGGCACCACCACGGCCGTCGGCGCGGCCGCCCCGCCCGGCCCCTCGCCCAGCCCCCCGCCCGGCCCCTCGCCCAGCTCCCGTTCGGCGACGCCCGCGTGAACGCCTGAGCGTCAACCGCGCCGTCCGAAACGGCGGCATCCGAGTGAAGTCACGCAACCCGGGCCGGGGGCGGGCCGTTGATCCGGGTGCTCCTGTACCGGGCAATCCTGCAAAAAAGGGACGATAATGATCAAGAAGTTTGTGGCCGGCGCAGCGGTTGCCGCCTCCGTCGTGGGTCTCGGTGCCGCCATGGCCCCGCAGGCGATGGCCATCGGGAACGACAACGGCATCAACACCGTGAACGGCAACAACTCCGCGCAGATCTACGGCAACCAGGCCACCTACGGCAACATGAGCCCGCAGATGGCGCTGATCCAGGGCTCCTTCAACAAGCCCTGCATCGCCCTGCCGGCCAAGGCCAACGTCCAGTCGGTGCTGGCCCTCGTCAACGTCGGCGTCCAGGACATCCCGGTCCTGTCCAGCCCGCAGAACCAGCAGTGCACCGAGAACTCCACCCAGGCCAAGGGCGACGAGGCCCTCTCGCACATCCTGGACAACATCCCGATCCTCTCCGGCAACGCCTCCGCCGGCAGCTGACCGCACCCCAGCGCCCCGCGCCAGCGAGGCCGCCGCACCCCCGGGGCGCGGCGGCCTCGCCGCATGCCGGGCCCGCGTCAATTCCGCCACCGCAAATAGGGGCGGAAATTGCACGGACGAGCGGCCGGACCATCGGAGTGAATTCGTCCACACCCTCCGGAAAATCCCGGTTTCTTTTTCCCCGACCGCTCGTTGTTATTTGTGCAGCGGATACACCTCTGCGGGAAGGATTGAAATCAAATGACCTACAAGAAGGCAGTCGTCCTGGCCGCCGGCATCCTGATGGCCGCCGGTGCCGCCGCCCCCGCCATGGCTGACGCGGGCGCCGCGGGTCAGGCCGTCGGCTCCCCGGGCGTCCTGTCCGGCAACCTCGTCCAGGTCCCGGTGCACGTCCCGGTGAACGTCTGCGGCAACACCGTCAACGTGATCGCGCTGCTGAACCCCGCGTTCGGCAACACCTGCGTCAACGCCTGACGCAGCGCCTGTGCCCACCAGGGCAGACCTCCTCGGGTGGCCTCGGAGTGCACGGCGGTGCACTCCGAGGCCGTCTTCGATTGAGCACCGGCCCCCGCGCCGGTAGACAGGGAAAGACCCATGCGACAGGTACTGAGCCGACAGGTACTCGGCAAGGGGGTGCTCACGGCGGCGGCCGCCTCCAGCCTGCTGTCGATCGCGGCCGGCGCGGCCTACGCGCATCCCGGGGCGATGTCCGAGGCCTCTCATTCGCCGGGCGTGCTGTCCGGCAACAGCGTCTCGGTACCGATCACGTTCGCGCCCAACGTGTGCGGCAACAGCGTGGACGGGGGTGCGGCGCTCAACCCCGCGATGGGGAACACCTGCGTCAACACGACCGGCTCCGACGCCGGCCACGACTACGAGCGCTACCTCAGCCCCGAAAGCTCCGCGGCCCTGGAGCGCTACCTCGACGAGCGCGAGCAGCAGCGGGGCGGCCGGCACGCCCTGCCCGCGCAGCGCCAGGACGAGGAACGCGGCTACGGGGGCGGGGGCCACGAGGAGCCCCGCGCGCACGCCCCGCGGCACGCGGCACCCCGCCCGCAGCAGGACCGGCACGAGGACCGGGGCGGCTACGGCGGCCCCGCCGACGAGGACCGCGGCCCGCAGGGCGAGGAGGAGTGCGACGACCACTCCCCGCACCCCGCGCCCCACGCCGAGAACCCCGCACCCCACCCGGCCCCGCCCGCACCCGCCCCGCACCACCCGCAGCCCAAGCCCCTGCCGAAGCCCCAGCCGCACCCGCACCCCGCGCCCCGCCCGGCGCCGGCCGCGGACCATCCGGCACCGGCTCCGGCACCGCACGTCCCGGCAGCGCAGGCTCCCGCCCCGCGGCCGCAGGAGCAGGAGCAGCCGCACACGCTCCCGGCGCCCGTCCCGGCCCCGGCCCCGGCCCCGGCGCAGGAGGCTCCCCGGCCCCCGCTGCCCGAGGAGCAGCCCAAGGATCAGCCCGGGGAGCAGCCCGGGGAGCAGCCGCACACCCTCCCCGCGCCCGTCCCGGCGCCGGCCCCCGCGCCCCCCGCCGCGCAGGAGGAGGCGCCCGCTCCCCGGCCGCCGCACGGCAGCCTGCCGGTGGAGCGCCCCGCGCCCGCCCCCGTACCGGTCGCGGAGACCGTGCCCGCGGCCGACCAGCCTCCGGCGGCCCCCGCCGGTGACGTCCCGGTGCACCTGCCCCCGGTGCCGGCTCCCGTCCCCGCGCCGGCTCCCCCCGTGACGGCCGCCCCCGCGCCGGTCCCGGCGACGGCTCCCGCACCCGCCCTCGCGACGGCCCCGGAGCTGGCCGCGACCGGGGCCGGGCAGGCCGGAGCCGCGGCGGCCCTCGCCACGGCCCTGGTCCTCGGCGGCGCGATCCTGTACCGGCGGTCCCGGATCGCCTGACCGGGAATACCGGTAATCGGAAGAGTCGGAAGAATCGCAAGAAATATCGGCCGGAGAATCCCTTGACGGATTCTCCGGCCGCTGCCGTGTGCCCGGTCCGCGTTTCCGTGGCGGCGGGTAATCGTTACCCAGGGCGAAAGCGGCGCGACGGGCGCCGCCGATGCCTCCGCCCACGAAAAGAAAAGGATTTCGATAATGAAGCTCTCCCAGGTCGCCGCCGTCGTCGTCGGCTCCGTCGCCGCCCTCGGTGCCGCGACCCCCGCCTTCGCCGCCGACGCGCCGGCCTCGATGCCCCCCATGAGCGCGACGGGCGGGCTGACCGAGGTGCTGAACGCCGCGGGTCCCGTCACCGAGTCGCTCCCCCAGACGGTGGGCAACGGTCTGGCCGAGCAGGGTCAGACGGTCGACAAGGCCGTCGGCACCGTGCAGAAGGTCAACACCATCCGCAACAACGCCCCCGGCGAGGTCCTCGGTCTGGCGAACGGCGCCACCCAGGCCTCCCCGCTGCTCGGCGGGGTGAAGCTCAACGGCGGTCAGTGAACCGGCCCCGGACATGACTGTGGGCGCCACCGGCGAGGCCGGGGCGCCCACGGTCACGTGGTGCCGACTGGGACGTGCGTACGTCAGTCGTTGACGCAGACGTTGCCGAACGCGGGGTTCAGCAGGCCGACGACGTTCACGGAGTTGCCGCAGACGTTGACCGGGATGTGGACCGGGACCTGGGCCAGGTTGCCCGAGAGAACACCGGGGGAACCCACGGCCGCGCCTTCGGCCGAGGAGTCGGCGGAAGCGGCGCCCGCGGCACCGGCAACGGCGAGACCGGCGGAGGCCAGGGCCACGGCGGCCTTCTTGGCAGCAGAGTTCATGGGAAGTGCACCTTCTCTTCGATGTCCTGCCCCGATCCCGGGGCTCACACCGAGCGAAACGGTCCACCACCCGGGACGACACGGTTCCGGGCCGGATCTGACCTGTTCAGCCCAATAGTCGTAACCATCGGACCCGGAACCCGCCGTCCGCGCGGGCTAGTTGCTCAGCGGAATGTCGGGAATCGCCGGGATCGGCGGGATCGCGGGAACCAGGGTGCCCACCGGGGGGACGGCCGGAGTGGCCGGCAGGGCCGGAACCGTGACCGGGAGCTTGGGGAGTTCGATCGACGGGAGCTTGAGGTCCGGCAGGCCCGGGATGTCCGGCAGGGCGGGCAGTTTCGGCAGTTGGATCGGCGGCAGGCTCACCCCGGCGGGCAGCAGGCCCGTAAGGGACTTGAGGAGGTCCTCCAGCGTCTTGGTGAGGCCTGCGAGGAGGTCGTCGATCGGGCCGGCCGCGACCCGCTCCTCGATCCGGTCCACCTGCCGCCGCACGGAAGCCACCCGTTCCGTGACGGAGGCACCGGAACCGTCCGCGGCGCCCGCGGGGGCGGCCGCGCCGGACAGTATGACGACCGCGAGGGCCGACGGGACGAGGACGCGGGCGCGGAACGGCTTGGTGCGGTGCATGGAGTGTCCTTCTGTGGTCGCACGAAAACGGAACAAATTGATCCGCTTCTTCACCCACCGTGCGAACACCTCGTACGGAGCGCAACCGGACCTCGGGCGCGCGGCCGGCGCCAGGGGCTGCGTACGGGCTTCGCGCAGGCGTCCGGAGCGGCCTCACCCGGGCCGGGGAAAAGCGCCCCGAGAACGGGCCGATTGAGTGAAGGGGCGGAACCAACCCCCCGGCGGGCCAGTTGACCAGGGCGCTCCACACGTGGGCACTCGTGCGAAAGAAGGACAGTGATGTTCAAGAAGATCATGACCGCCGCCGCGGTCTCCGCCGTCGCCGTCGGGGCGGGCGCCGCCATCGCGACCCCGGCCATGGCCATCGGGAACGACAACGGGATCAACACCGTCAACGGCAACGGCGCCTCCCAGATCTACGGCAACCAGAAGACCGAGGGCGACCTGAGCCCGCAGCTCGGCCTGGTCCAGGGCAGCCTGAACAAGCCCTGCATCGCCCTGCCCGCCAAGGTCAACGCCCAGTCGCTGGTGGCCCTGCTCAACATCGGCGTCCAGGACATCAACGTCCTGTCCAACCCGCAGAACCAGCAGTGCACCGAGAACTCCACCCAGGCCAAGGGTGACGAGCCGCTCTCGCACATCCTCGACAACATCCCCGTGCTGTCCGGCAACGCCTCCGTCGGCAGCTGATTTCCCGCTCCCCCTCCCGGTCAGGGCCACGGCGCCCGTGGAGCAAAGTGACGGGGCCCCGGCGGCGTCCAGCCGCCGGGGCCCCCGCATGTGCGCAGCCGCCGGTCAGCCCGTCCAGAAGTCCCACCACCGGGTGAGGATCAGCATGCCGATCACGCCCAGGTGCAGCGCGGGCGGCGCCCAGCCGAAGTCGGCGAAGAAGGTCCGCAGCGGGCCCGGGGCGGGCAAGATCCCCGTACGGACGTTGTACGCCGTGACCGCCCAGAACATCAGCAGCGTCGCCGTCCAGGCCAGGCAGCACCACAGGCACAGGGCGTTGATCTCGTAGAGCGACTGCACCATCAGCCAGGCGCAGAAGCCGGTCCCGAAGAGGGTGCCGGCGTTCAGTCCCAGCCAGAACCAGCCCCGGTAGCGGGCCCCGGCCAGCAGGCCCGCGGCCACGCAGACCACGACGGCGTAGCAGGCCAGCCCGAGCATCGGGTTGGGGAAGCCGAACGCGGCGGCCTGCTCGCTCTTCATCACGCTGCCGCAGGAGACCACCGGGTTGAGGCTGCACGCGGGCTTGAAGTCCGGGTCCTCCAGCAGGAGGAACTTGTCGAGGGTGATCACCCAGGAGGCCAGCAGTCCGGCGGCCCCGGTGGCGGCCAGCAGCCAGGCCAACGCCCGTGACGGCGGGGCCGGTTCACACTCGGGGAGGTTGCCGGAGCGGCGCTGCTGGCGCGGGACGCTCACTGTATTCATTGCCATGCCGCCCATATTCCCCCCGATCGCCACATAGTGCCGCCAACCCTGACCAACCGTGCGCAAGTTGACCTGAAGGTGTGGCGGGAACCCCTGATACTTCCCGGACGTTTTACCGAACCCCGGACGTGATGTCAGAGCCAGGGGCTACGTTGTGCTTCCGCGAAGTGACAAGCTGCGACGGCCTGGAGACCCACCTTGAGCGATCCGTACGAGACAACCGAGGCGCACCTCGAGCGACTCCTGGGCCGCGCCCTCAACTCCTTCGACCTCCCGGACCCGCTGGTCGAGCGCCTGGGGGCGGCGCTCGCCCACAGCTCTTCGCTGTACACCACGCACCACAGCCCCTCGGCGGGGCTGTGGCGGGAGACCCACCGGCACACCTACCTGCTGCCCGACGGCGCCGCCGTCTCCCTCTGGGAGCTGGCCTACCGGCTGAAGGGCGACCGCGGCACCCGGTGCGAGGTGTACGCGGGCAAGGACGAACTCCGGCTCGCCGTGGCCCGGATATTCGGTGAGACCCCGTCGGACGCCGTGCTGTCACCGCTCGGGGACGGCGGGGACGAGGACGGCCTCGACGGCGATCTGGCGCTCCTCGGCGCCCTGTTCGCCGCTCCGTCGCCCCGGGAGCGGCACCGCGAGTACACGGTGGAGCAGTCCGCCGACCACGCCCGCCGGGTGCTGCGCCGGGCGGAGAACGCCGACCGCCCCGGTGAGCGGGTGGCGGCGTTGCTGCGCTCGGCCTACGCGCACCAGATCACCCAGGCGTTCGGCGGCCGCCAGTGCCTGGCCGACGGCCGGGACGCCGGTTTCAGCCTGTACGAGCACTCCTTCGTGCTGCTCGACGGGACGGAGCTCAGCCTGTGGGAGGTCGAGCACACGGCCACGCCGGACGGCCGCCACATGTGCGAGGTCTACGAGAGCGAGGCCGCCGCGCGCGGGGCGATGAAGCTGCGGACCCGGGTCCGCTAGCCCCGGGCCGGACTCCCCCGCCTCCGCTCGGTCTTCCGCCTTCGGGCCGTCCGCGGTCCGCCTCCGGTCGGGCTCCGGCCCGCCTGCGGCCCGTCTGCGGTCAGGCTTCGGTCAGGGGGAGGTCCAGCGGCGGGTCCGCGGTGACGCGGACCGCGTCCGGGCGCAGGTCCGCGGGCGTCGGCACGGCGCTGCCCGGGAGCTGTACGGCGGCCGCCCCGTGGGCGAGCGCCGAGGCGAGGGCGGCGGGGCCCGCGCCTCCCGCAATCAGGAAGCCGGCCAGGGAGGCGTCGCCGGCGCCGACGTCGCTGCGGACCGCCGCGACGGGGGCGGTTCCGTGGAAGGCCCCGTCCCGGGAGACCAGGAGCTGGCCGTGTCCGCCGAGGGAGGCCAGGACGGCACCCGCGCCGAGGCCGACCAGTTCCTCGGCGGCCTTGACCGCGTCCCCCAGGGTGGCCAGGGGGCGGCCCACCGCTTCGGCGAGCTCCGCCGCGTTGGGCTTGACGACGTCCGGGCGGGCCTTCAGGGAGGCCAGCAGGGCGGCCCCGGAGGTGTCGACGGCGATGCGGGCGCCCGCCTGATGGGCGCGGGTGACGATCTCGGCGTACCACTGCGGCTCCAGGCCGCGCGGCAGGCTGCCGCAGCAGGCGATCCAGGCGGCGTCGGCCGGGCAGGTGCGCACGGTGTCGAGGAGGAGGGCGGATTCGGCGGGGGTGAGTTCCGGACCCGCGCAGTTGACCTTCGTGAGGGTTCCGTCGGGTTCGGCGACCGCGATGTTCGACCGGGTGCTTCCGGCGATGGAGACGGCGGTGACGTCCACGCCCTGCGCGCCGAGGAGTTCGGCGAGCAGGGCGCCGGAGGCGCCGCCGAGCGGGAGGACGGCGGTGGCGTGCACGCCGGCCGCGACGACGGCCCGTGCGACGTTGACCCCCTTGCCGCCGGGGTCGACGCGCTCCCCGGCGGTGCGGTGCACCTCGCCCCGGACCAGTGCGGGCACCTCGTAGGTCCGGTCGAGGGAGGGGTTGGGGGTGACGGTGAGGATCATACGAGCACGACTTCCGTACCGGCGGCCTCGATCGGGGCCTGGTGGGCCGGGTCGAGCCCGGTATCGGTGATGAGGACGTCCACGTCCGCGAAGGAGCCGAAGCGGGAGAAGCGCTCCTGGCCGGCCTTGGCGGAGTCGGCGAGGAGCACCACCCGGCGGGCGGCGGCGATCGCGGCGCGTTTGACGGCGGCCTCGGCGGGGTCGGGGGTGGTCAGGCCGACCTCGGCGGTGAAGCCGTTGGTCGCGAGGAAGAGGACGTCGGCGCGGATCTCGGAGTAGGCGCGCAGGGCCCAGGCGTCGACGGCCGCGAGGGTGCGGTGGCGGACGCGGCCCCCGACGAGGTGGAGGTCGACGCCGGCGTGGTCGGCGAGTCCGGCGGCCACGGGCAGGGCGTGGGTGACCACGGTGAGCGTGAGCGTCTCCATGCGGGCCATCGCGGCCGCGACCCGGGCGACGGTGCTGCCGGCGTCGAGGATGACGCTGCCGCCGATGGGGAGCCGGGCGAGGGCGGCGGCCGCGATGCGGTCCTTCTCGTCGGGGGCGGCGGTCTCGCGGGAGGTGAGGTCGGGCTCGAAGCCGAGCCGGCCGGCCGGGATGGCCCCGCCGTGCACGCGGCGCAGCAGTCCGGCGCGGTCGAGGGCGGTGAGGTCGCGGCGGACGGTCTCGGAGGTGACCTGGAACCGCTCGGCGAGGGAGAGCACGTCGACCCGTCCGGCTTCGCGGGCGAGGCGCAGGATCTCCTGCTGGCGCTCGGGTGCGTACATGTGGGTTTACGTCCGTTCGATGCCCGGTTGTGTGACCTTGCCTCCGACGGTACCCGCACATGAGGGATAAAACCAAACTAAACGGACATGCCCGCCTGTGGGGGCGGGCATGTCCGTGCGCGGGGCCCTGGGCCTGGACGGCCGGGGCCCGGGGTCTAGACGGCCGGGGCCGGGGCCGGGGCGACCGCGTCCTCGCCGCCGCTCCCGTTCTCGTACTCGCGCTGCTGGTCGGCCATCGAGACCTGCTTGCGCGGCAGCAGGAACATCACCGCGAAGATCAGGACGAGGACCGCCACGACCCACCACAGGGCGCTGCGGAAGGCCTCGACGTAGGGCGGGCCGTAGATCATGTCGTCGTCGAGCACACCGAAGAAGACGACGGAGGTCAGGCCGAGGCCGAGGGCGTTGCCCATCTGGCCGGTGGTGTTGATCAGGCCGGAGGCCGATCCGGCGTGCTCGCGCGGCACCTGGGAGAGCACGGTGTCGGTCAGCGGCGCCACGATCAGGCCCATGCCCAGGCCCATGACGATCAGCGGGGCCGCCATCTGCCAGGACGCGATGCCCATGCCGTAGTGGTCGGACTCCCAGATGTAGAGGAGCAGACCGGCGGCCATGAGCAGCGCGCCCGCCTGGAGCACCTTGCGGCCGAAGCGCGGGACGAGCTTCTGGACGGAGATGCCCGCGGCGACCGAGACGGCGATCGAGAAGGGGATGCCGGTGGTGCCGGCGCGCAGGGCGCTCCAGCCGAGGCCCATCTGCATGTAGAGCGTCCAGACGAGGAAGAAGATGCCGGTCGCGATGCCGAAGGTCAGCTGGACGGCGATGCCGCCGGCGAAGCTCTTGACCTTGAAGAGGGAGAGCTCGACGAGCGGGGAGCCGTCCTTGCGGATCTTGTACTTCTCGTAGAGGACGAACGCGGCGAAGACGACGGGCGCGAGTCCCATGCAGACGAAGCCCCACAGCGGCCAGTCGTTCTCCCGGCCGTGGGTGAGCGGGAAGATCAGCATGACCAGCGCGAGGGTGGCGAGCACGACGCCGACCAGGTCGAGGCGCAGGGCCTTGGGGGCCTTGGACTCGGTGATGAACCTGCGGCCCATGAGGATGGCGGCGATGCCGACGGGCAGGTTGATCAGGAAGATCGGGCGCCATTCGAGGCCGAAGATGTTCCACTCGGTGAGCAGCGCGCCGAGCATCGGGCCCGAGACGGCACCGAGGCCGATGATCGCGCCGAACATGCCGAAGGCCTTGCCCCGCTCGTGCGGCGGGAAGGTGACGTGGATGATCGCCAGGACCTGCGGGACCATCATCGCCGCCATGGCGCCCTGGAGGATGCGGGAGGCGACGAGCATGGAGGGGTCGGCGGCGATGCCGCAGAGCAGCGAGGCGGCCGTGAAGCCGGCGACGCCGAGGAGGAAGAGGCGCTTGCGGCCGTAGATGTCGCCGAGACGGCCGCCCGTGATCAGGCCCGCCGCGAAGGCGAGGGCGTACCCGGCGGTGATCCACTGGATCGCGCTGGTGGAGGCGCCGAAGTCCTGGCGCATGCTCGGTATCGCGATGTTGACGATCGTGACGTCGACCAGGTCCATGAAGGCCGCGGTCATCACGATGGCGAGCGCCAGCCAGCGGCGCGGGTCGGCGGGGGAGCCGGTTGCTTCTGCCGGGGCGGCGTTCCGCTCTTCTCGTACGGGCCCGTTCGTTCTTTCGGGCGATGTCTTGGACGTCTCGGTGCTCATGGAGAGAAACCTAGACGGGATGTAGGTCAGATGGTGTCCGCATTCGCTGGCAATCTGGCTCCATGAACGACACCCCTGCCCGGCTGCTCACCCTGCTGTCCCTGCTCCAGACCCCCCGCGAATGGCCGGGCAGCGAGCTGGCGGTCCGGCTGGAGGTGAGCGCGCGGACGATCCGGCGGGACATCGAGCGGCTGCGCGACCTCGGGTACCCGGTGGAGGCCTCGCGGGGCGCGGAGGGCGGGTACCGGCTGGTGGCGGGCGCCGCGATGCCGCCGCTGCTGCTCGACGACGAGGAGGCGGTGGCGATCGCGGTGGGGCTGCGGGCGGGCGCCGGACACGCGATCGAGGGGGTGGAGGAGGCCTCCGTACGGGCCCTGGCGAAGCTGGAACAGGTCCTTCCGGCCCGGCTGCGGCACCGGGTGGGCGCCCTGCAGTCGGCGACGGTCGCGCTGACGCGGGGCGACGGCCCGAGCGTGGACCCGCGCACGCTGACGACGATGGCGGGGGCGGTGGCCGGCCCGGAGCGGCTGCGGTTCGCCTACCGGGCGCGGGACGGGGCCGCTACGCGGCGGCTGGTGGAGCCGTACCGGCTGGTGAGCACCGGCAGCCGCTGGTACCTGGTGGCCTACGACCTGGAGCGGGAGGACTGGCGGACCTTCCGCGTGGACCGGGTGAGCGAACCGTTCGCGACGGGGGCCCGGTTCGTCCCGCGGGAGCTGCCCATGGACGCGGCCGCGTTCGTGCGGCGCGGGCTGCGGGGCGGGGAGACGTACCCGGTCGAGGTGTCCTTCGCGGCGCCGCCGCGGGAGCTGCCGGGGTGGCTGCGCGAGACGGCCGTGGCGGAGGGGGAGGGCTCCCTGGTCCGCTTCGAGAGCGGGGACGCCCCGGAGTGGGTGGCGGCGCGGCTGGCGCTGACGGGGGTGCCGTTCACGGTGCGGGGGCCGGAGTTCCTGGCGCGCAGCGCCCGGACGCTGGCCGACCGGCTGGCGGCGGGTGCGGGGGCGGGGGCAGGCGGCCCGGCATCGGAGGGGGAGCGGGCGGGGGCGGAACCGGAATGAGGGAGCCCCGGCACCTGGGGGGGGTTAGGTGCCGGGGCTCGTCCGGGGGGGCGGGACGCTGGCCGGTCAGGCCACGGCGTCGAAGCCGGTGTCGCGGGCCATGCGCTTGAGTTCGAGCAGCGCGTGCTTCTCGATCTGCCGGATCCTCTCGCGGGTGAGGCCGTGCTGCTTGCCGACCTCCGTCAGGGTCCGTTCGCGGCCGTCCTCGATTCCGTACCGCATCTTGATGATGGACGCCGTGCGCTGGTCCAGCTTGCCGAGGAGGTCCTCCAGTTCCTCGCTGCGCAGCAGCGAGAGCACGGACTGCTCGGGCGAGATCGCCGAGGTGTCCTCCAGCAGGTCGCCGAACTGGGTGTCACCCTCGTCGTCCACGGACATGTTGAGGCTGACCGGGTCACGCGCCCAGTCCAGGACGTCGCCGACGCGCTTCTCGGTGGATTCGAGTTCGGCGGCGATCTCGGCGTGCTCCGGGTCGCGGCCGTTCTCGCGGTTGAACTCGCGCTGCACCCGGCGGATCCGGCCGAGTTCCTCGACCAGGTGGACGGGGAGGCGGATGGTGCGGGACTGGTCGGCGATGGAGCGGGTGATGGCCTGGCGGATCCACCACGTGGCGTACGTGGAGAACTTGAAGCCCTTGGCGTAGTCGAACTTCTCGACGGCGCGGACCAGGCCGGCGTTGCCCTCCTGGATGAGGTCGAGGAGGGGCAGCCCACTGCGCGGATAGCGGCGGGCGACGGCCACGACCAGGCGGAGGTTGGAACGGATGAAGACTTCCTTGGCGCGCTCGCCCTCGGCGGCCAGGGCCTCCAGCTCCTCGCGCGCGGGGGCCTCCCCCTCGCGGTCGGTCGCCTCGTCGAGGATCTGCCGGGCATAGACGCCCGCCTCGATGATCTGCGAGAGCTCCACTTCCCTGGCGGCGTCGAGCAGCGGGGTGCGCGCGATCTCGTCGAGGTACATGCCGACCAGGTCGCGATCGGCGATCTCCCCGCCCACAGCGCGGGCGCTGCTCGTGGACTGACGACGGGCGACGGCGCGGGTTGCCATGCGTGCTCCCTTGCGATGCGGTGAGTCGGTCGCGGTGCGTCCTCGGACACTCTCCCGAGTGCCCGCTTCCGAAGGAAACAACGACTGGAATCGGGACAGAATTCCCCAGCCGGTCCCTGTTTTCCGAGATCTTGCAGTATCCTGCCCCGCCATCCTTTACGCGGAGCTGACAGGACCGATGCGAGAGCCCGTGGAGGCGCAGGTCAGAGCGGGGACGAAGGTCATCGCGCACACCCTCGCCCGTCGGCGTGACCGCCACACCCGTGAGACCGTCGTCACATCCGTACGACGCCTTTCACCCGGGTGCGACGCACTCCCGGCCGCACTTCCACCCCTGAAGACGGGGCGCACCGGCCTCCGGTTGCCTGGACTGGCGAGCGAATGCCCGAATACGTCACAAGTGGGATAAATCGCTACTGACGGGCTCCCGCCCCCAACCCGTCCGGGTGAGCTTTCGGCATATCCCACCGGCACGGGACACCGCTCCCTAGCGTCGGGGGGTCGCTTGTGCCGCCCGGTCGGCGACGCCCACACTGAAGGAGGTGCTGAACCATGACCGCTCTCGCCCACGAGACGCTGGAGGCCGCAATGCCGAGGGTCACGACTCCCCCGTCGGACCTGGACGACGTCCTGTGGCAGGCATGGAAGGCCATGGAACTCCCCGAGGGCTACCGCGCCGAGATCATCGAGGGGTTCATCGAGGTGTCACCCACGGGCCGCTACGCACACGGACAGGCCTCGAACAGGCTGCGCCGTGCCCTGGACGCGTTTCTGACCGGCGGAGAGTTCGCCGCGTACCAGGACATGAACGTCATCCACGGCCGCGAGGCGTGGATCCCCGACGTGTTCATCACCCTGGAGGACGCCGAGGAGCACGTCACCGAGGACGGCCTCGGGATCGAGGCCTCGGCCGTCCGTCTGATCGTCGAGGTCGTCTCCCCCGGCGGTGACGGCATCACCCGCGACCGCACCCGCAAGCGCCGCGCCTACGCGCGCGCGGGGATCCCCGTGTACGTCCTGATCGACGACCACGACGACGGCGGCACCGTCACCGTGCTCAGCGCGCCCGATCCCGAGGCGGCCATCTACGCCGACGAGGTCAGGACCGCCTACGGGTCCGGCGCCACCGTGCCGGAGGGTCCCGCCAAGGGGTTCACCATCGGCGAGGAGATCACCGGGCCCCGCCGGGGGGCCTAGCCGTGGCCTAGCCGAACTGGAGGGAGCGCTTCGAGAGGCCCATCCAGAAGCCGTCGACCGGGGTCCGCTGGGCGCCGAGGTCGGCTTCGGCGGCGCCGAGGGTGACGAAGAGCGGGGCGAAGTGTTCCGTGCGGGGGTGGGCGAGGCGGCCCGCCGGGGATTTGGCCTCGAAGTCGAGCAGGGCGTCCACGTCGCCGGCGTCCAGGGCCTCGCGGCCCCACGCGTCGAACTCCGCCGACCAGCCGGGCACGCCGGGGCCGGTGTGCCGCAGGGCGGCCAGGTTGTGGGTGAAGAAGCCGCTGCCGACGATCAGCACTCCCTCGTCGCGCAGCGGGGCCAGCTTGCGGCCGAGGTCCATGAGCCGGGCCGGGTCCAGGGTGGGCAGGGATATCTGGAGCACCGGTATGTCGGCGTCCGGGTACATCTCCACCAGCGGGACGTACGCGCCGTGGTCCAGGCCGCGGTCCGGGATGTCCTGGACGGGGGTGCCGGGGGCCCGCAGCAGCTTGCGGACCGAGGCGGCCAGCTCCGGGGCGCCGGGAGCCCCGTAGCGCACGCGGTAGTAGTGCTCGGGGAAGCCCCAGAAGTCGTAGACGAGCGGCACCGGTTCGACGGCGCCGAGGGCGAGCGGGGCTTCCTCCCAGTGGGCGGAGACCATCAGGATCGCGCGCGGCCGGGGCAGGCCGGCGGACCAGGCGGCGAGCTCGGACGGCCAGAGCGGGTCGTCGGCGAGCGGCGGGGCCCCGTGACTGAGGTACAGCGCCGGCATGCGGGGGGTGGCGGTGGTCATCGGGCGCTCCTCGGTCATCGGCGCGGGGCCGCGGCGGGCGGTGCGGTACCGCCCCACAAAGACTAACCCCGCTTCGTTCAAATTTGAACGAAGCGGGGTGATCAGTCATTCCCGTACCGGCGGGGCCCCGTCAGTGGGCGATCACCGGGACCTTGAGCTCGGCCTCCTCGGAGCCGGCGCCCTCGCCGCCGGCCACCGGACCGCCGGAGCCGGGACGGCCCGTGTTGATCAGGGTGAACGCGATGGTCGCGCTGATCGCCAGGATGCCGACGGCCCACCAGATGGCGGCGGAGTAGCCCTCCACCATGGCCTGGGCCTGGACCAGCTTCCCGGCCGCGCCGCCCGCCGCGGCCTGCGCCGCGTGGTCGGTCAGGTACGCGGTGGTCGCCGAGGCGGCGATGGTGTTCAGCAGGGCGGTGCCGATCGCGCCGCCGACCTGCTGGGAGGTGTTGACCATGGCCGAGGCGACGCCGGCGTCGGCCGGGTTCACCCCGTACGTGGCCAGGGACATGGCCGGCATGAAGGCGGTGCCCATGCCCAGGCCCAGCAGCAGCTGCGCCGGCAGGATCAGCGCCGGGTAGGAGGAGCCGACCTCCAGCTGGGTCAGCAGCAGCATGCCGGTGGCGGCGAGCAGGAAGCCCGGCCCCATCAGCAGCCGCGGCGCGACGCGGGTCATCAGGCGGGCGCCGATCTGGGTGGAGCCCGTGATCATGCCCGCGATCATCGGCAGGAAGGCGAATCCGGTCTTGACCGGCGAGAAGCCCTTCACGACCTGGAGGTAGTAGGTGAGGAAGAGGAACAGGCCGAACATCGCGATGACGGCGAGGCCCAGCGAGAGGTAGACGCCGCCGCGGTTGCGCTCCAGCAGTACGCGCAGCGGCAGCAGCGGGGACTTCACCTTGGACTCGACGGCCACGAAGGCCAGCAGCAGCGCGGCGGAGGCGATGAACAGGGACACGGTGATCCCGTCCGACCAGCCCGCGGACTCGGCGCGGGTGAACCCGTAGACGAGCGAGACCAGTCCGAGGGTCGAGAGGATCACGCCCGGGACGTCGAGGCGGGCGCTGTTGCGGGAGCCGGCCGGCTCGCGGATGACCATCCAGGCACCGGCGGCCGCGACGATCGCGAAGGGGATGTTGACGAAGAAGGTCCAGCGCCAGTTGAGGTACTCGGTGAGGAAGCCGCCGAGGATCAGGCCGACGGCGCCGCCGCCGCCCGCGATCGCCCCGTAGATGCCGAAGGCCTTGGCGCGCTCCTTGGCGTCGGTGAAGGTGACGGCCAGCAGGGAGAGCGCGGCCGGGGCGAGCAGCGCGCCGAAGGCGCCCTGCAGGGCGCGGGCGCCCAGCATCATCGCCTCACCGGTCGCCGCGCCGCCCAGCGCGGAGGCCAGGGCGAAGCCGGCGAGGCCGGTGATGAAGGCGTTCTTGCGGCCCCACTTGTCGGCGATGCGGCCGCCGAAGAGCAGCAGTCCGCCGAAGGCCAGCGCGTACGCGGTGATGACCCACTGGCGGTTGCCGTCCGAGATGCCGAGGTCGGTCTGGGCGGAGGGGAGCGCGATGTTCACGATGGTCGCGTCGAGGACGACCATCAGCTGCGCCAGCGCGATGAAGACCAGGGTCTTCCAGCGACTGGGATCGGCGCCGGCCGGCGCGGGGGCCGCGGCTGTTTTGGACATGGGGGTACCCACTTCACTGTGCGGAATGACTGAAAACAACTACTGAGAAACGAAAAGACCGAATTGCGATATCGAAGCTAGGGGACGCCGGGTGGCCGCGTCACATGGTTTTACGCCGCAGGTCTTGCAACGTGGTTGCGGTGCCGGGCAGTTGAGAGCGGGCCGGAGCCCGCAGCCCGTCGAGGAAGAGCTGGAGGTGGCGGTGGACGAAGCGGTCCGCGCCCATGCAGTCCGTCCCCGGCAGGGGGCGGCTGAGCTGGGACAGGGCCACCATCAGGTCACCCACGCCGATGTCGGTGCGCAGCAGCCCGTCGCGCTGGCCGGCGGCGACCAGGCCCTCCACGGCCACTCCCAACGCGTCACGGGCGGCCAGGAGTTCGGGGTGCTCGCGGTCGAAGTCGGTGGAGAGCATGGGACACAGGGCGCCGATCCGCTCGTCGGCCGCGGCGTGCGTGAAGCGGCAGAGCGCGGCGAAGGCGTCCGGCTCCTCGGCCAGGGAGTCCTCGGCCTGGGCCGTGACCCGGTCCATCACGTAGAGCACCACGTGGTGGACGAGGGCGGCCCGGTCGGGGAAGTGCCGGTAGAGGGTGGCGTTGCCGACGCCCGCCCGGCGGGCGATCTCGTCGAGCGGGGCCTCCACGCCGGTTTCCACCAGCATCTCGCGGGCCGCCGCCAGGATCCGCTCCCGGTTGCGCACGGCGTCGGCGCGGGGCTTCGGGACCCGGCCGGGGGCCGTGGCGGCGGTCGCGGCGGAGCGGGTGGCGGGGGTCGCGGCCGAGCGGGTGGCGGGGGCGTCGAGGTCCGCGGACGCCTCGGGGGCGGTCGCCGGCGTACGGCTGGAGCTCTTCATCCGGGGCCTCCCTGGGGCTGGGACTCGTACGGGTCAATCGGCACCACCAAACGGGGAGCCGGTCCCCGGTTAGCGGGACTCCCATGCAAACGGGGATTGCGTCCCCGGTTATTTCACTCTTGAGTGTGACCCCGATCACATATAAATTTGGGCTGTTTCGTCTCGTTTGGGCGCTTCCGACGGGCGGGTGCGCCGCGGCCGACGGAGGGTGAGCGCACAGAGCGCAGTCCGGACCCGGCCGGCTGCCGCGGACCCGAAGGCGATCTCCATGCCGCAGACCCGCCACCGGATACGCAGACCCTGCCGCACCGGCGCCTACATCGGCCTGACGGCACTGGCCCTGGGCGTCACCGCCACCGCCAGCACCGGCATATCCGGCCGCAGCCACTCGGCCTCCGGCCCGGTCGCGGCGAGCGCGGAGTCCGTCCTGGCGCCCTGCCGGATCGCCGGGACCATGGGCGTCCAGATGTCGGAGGGCCTGCCGACGCCCCCCGGGTACTCCCGGTCGACCGGCGAGGTCCGCGCACTGAACCTGATGATCGACTTCCCGGACGCCAAGGGCGAGGGCTCGGCACTGGACCGGCTGGCGGAGTTCTTCCCCCAGACCTCCGACTGGTTCCGCACCAGCTCCTACGGGCGGCTCACCTACCGGGCCGAGGCCCCGATACGGAACTGGCTGCGGATGCCGATGCCCTTCGCGGCGTACGGGATCGAGCGGGGCTCCGCCTACGAGCCCGGCTACCGCCAGCTCGTCGAGCACATCGCGAGGGCCGCCGACTCCGAGGTGGACTTCAGCCGGTACGACCTGATCAACATCCTGGTCACCCCGAACGCCGGACCGTCCGCCCTGGACACCGTCCTGTCCGTCACCTTCTCCGGCAACGGAGAGGCCCCGATGGCCGACGGGGTGCCGCTCGCGAACACGTCCTTCGTCTACAGCCGGCAGGACGACGGCTCCGGCACCTACCGGGAGACCGGCTACCGGGTGCTCCCGCACGAGAACGGGCACGTCTTCGGGCTGCCCGACCTCTACACCCCGGACGGGGGCGGCACGGTCGGCCACTGGGACATCATGAGCGAGGACTGGGGGGCCAACAACGACCTCCTCGGCTGGCACAAGTGGAAGCTGGGCTGGCTCGACGGCTCACAGGTCAGCTGCGCCTCCAAGTCGGGGGTCAGCGACCACGTCCTGACGCCGCTGGCCGTCGAGGGCGGGACCAAGCTGGCCTTCGTCCCGCTGTCGGAGAGCGCCGGGTACGCCGTGGAGGTCCGCACCCGGGCCGGGAACGACGAGGCCGTCTGCAAGCCCGGCGTGCTCATCTACAAGGTGGACTCCGAGGTGGACACCGGGCGCGGCCCGGTGACGGTCGCGGACAGCGCGAGGGGGAGCGGCGGCTGTACGCGACGGCCCAACGTGCACGCGGAACTGTCGGACGCCCCGTACCGGCCGGGCGAGACCTTCACCGACGAGAAGGCGGGGGTCAGCGTCTCGGTGGTGGGCGAACTGCGCGACGGCAGCTACCAGGTACGGGTCACTCGGCCGTGAAGGGGCGGGGGGCGGCAGGGTCGGGGCGGGGGCCCGGGGTCCGGGCGGGGACCGGAGGTCCGGGCGGGAGCCCCCGAATCCGGGCGGAGCCTCACGGGCCCGGGCGGAGCCTCACGGGCCCGGGCGGCGGCCCGCGATCCTGCGGTCGGCGGTCGGCGGCCCGCGGCCCGCGGCCCGCGGCCGGGGAGCGGCTCACCCGGACGGCCGCCCCGACCGGCGGCGGGCCGCCCGGTCCCACCCTGATGGAGGAGCGCTTTCACCGGCTTTCGGCGCGGGATGCGGGCATGGTCGAAGCACTGATCCGCTTCCCCCGGAGGAGCCCGTCGTGACCGCCACCCCCACCACCCCCGAAGAGCGCCTGGCCGCGGCCGGGCTGGAGCTCCCCCCAGCCCCCGCGCCCGTAGCCGTGTACGTGCCGGCGGTCGTCACCGGGCACTACGTCCACACCTCCGGCCAGCTGCCCATGGTGGACGGCGCCCTGCCGGTGACCGGCAAGGTCGGGGACGGGGTGGGCGCCGATCTGGCCAAGGAGCTGGCGCAGCGGTGCGCGCTGAACGCGCTGGCCGCCGTCGCGTCGGTGGCCGGGGACCTGTCCGCGGTGAAGCGGGTGGTGAAGGTGGTCGGCTTCGTGGCCAGCTCCCCCGACTTCACCGGGCAGCCGGGCGTGATCAACGGCGCGAGCGAGCTCCTCACTACGGCATTCGGCGACGCGGGCATCCACGCGCGCAGCGCGGTCGGGGTGGCGGTGCTGCCGCTGGACGCCCCCGTGGAGGTGGAGATCACCGTGGAGCTCCACGCCCCGATGGGCGTGTGACGGGGCGCCACCGCGCGCGAACCCGGAGGCGCGCACGAGCATCCTCGCATACGTGACCACGCGCGCCCGGCGGCGATGGGCCCTGCGTCTTCCCGCCGGGCTCCGTCGCGGGTGGATCGCGGCCGTGGACGCGCCTTCGTCCCGGGGGGGGGGATCCCAGGGGGGCATTCCGGGGCCGTCTCGGTGCCGATCCGGACACCGTCCGGGCGGAGGTCCGCGATACCACGACGCCCGTGGACACCATTTCCTGACCCGCCGCCCTTTTCACCGCGCCCGTGGAAAGAGCCCCGGCGGCTTCGGGGCGATTTCCGGCATTCCCGCCGCCCCGCGGTTCCGCGTATCGACAGGACCGGGCCCGCGCGTGAGCCGGGCCCGATGGAAAAGCTCCCGACTTCACCCAGCACGAAGGAAAGAAGCTTGTCCCGGACGTCATCCGCCCGGAACATCGAGATCGCCCGGCCCGACCCGGGCACCACCGTCACCGCGGAACGCGACGACCGCAATCCCTCACCAGCCGGCTTACCAGAGCCTGCAGGGACACGCGCTCGCGGCGGGAAGCCCCCTCTGTCACGTGGCCCCGACCCATTCCCTCCCGCACCTGCACCTCGGCATCGCATACGGCCCGCTGACCGAACCGATGCCCGCATCCCCCGTCGGGCAAATCCGGCCGGAGGACATACCGGCTCTGCAGGAAACCGGCCGGGCCATCTGGAACGCCGTCCATTCGACGAAGAAGCCGATCGTCGCCGCGGTCCGCAAGACCGGCCGGGGAGGCGGCCACCGCATTCCCCGCCTGACCGCCACCGGGTCGCTGCGCCAGGAGCGCCCGGCCGGAGCGGGCCCGCGGCCCTGACGCCGTCCGTTGCGCCCGCGCCACCCGCCCGCCCCGGCGCACCGCGCTGCGGCCCGCCGCGGGCGGCGGCCGGACCTCACCCACCGACGTGATCGCGCCATATCCTGAGCGCCGACGGGCGTTCCGCTCCGCCTCCGCCGACGTGTGCCGCGGCCCTCGGGGCCGCCGAATCCGCACCGTCGGCCTGTCCGCTGGACTATTGACCAGCGGTGACATGACGCGCGGACCAACTCTCGTAGAAGTCTACGAAGAGCTGCTCTCAGCCTGCGGACTTTTCATGTCTTCGCCCCCTAGCTGATTCCGGCCGGTTGGCTGTGTACTCCTCACAAGTCGCAATGCAGCGGAGGGGTGGTCTGTCGTGTCCGCACGGCGGCCACGTGCGAGAGGCGTTCGCGTGATGCCGGATTTCCGGTCGGGAACTCGCTCTTCCTGACATCTCGCGGAACGAAGGAGAAAGCCTTGACTGAGTCGTTATCCGGCCCACACATCGGGACCGCCTGCCCCGGTCCGGGTGTCACCGTCAACGCGGAACCCGACGTCCGTAATGCGTCGGCTCCCGCATGGGCCGGATCCCCTGCGAACCAGGCGATCCGCCGCCCGCATCCCCCGTCGGACGGACCCGACCGGAAGAGATGCCGGCCCCGCACGAACCCCGTCAAACCCCGCGGGACGCCGGAGGCCACCCGCGCCGCAGGCGACCCCAGCCGGGTCGCGCGTCACGGACGCCCGACGACCTGACCGCCTTACGCACGTCCCGGCCGGAGGCCGCCGGGGGAGAAGCTCCGACGCCGGACCCCTCCCCCGCGTTCGACTCGCCCCGCGTGCCCACGGCACCGCCGACTTCAAGACGGCCTCCGCGGGCCCCTTGCCGTCCCGGATGCGGTGCTCCGCACAGGCAGAGCATCCGGAAAAGTCCCCACCTTCTCCACAAGGAGCGATCATGACCGCGCACACCGAAGAGATCAGAGTCCAGGAACTCCACCGCTCCTGGATGGACGAGGCCGTCAAGCTGGCCACCAACAGCGTGGCGAACGGCGGCGGCCCCTTCGGCGCGCTGGTCGCCAAGGGCAGCGAGATCGTCGCCGTGGGGAACAACCAGGTCACCGCAAACCTGGACCCGACCGCGCACGCCGAGGTGAGCGCGATGCGCGCCGCCTGCAAGGAGCTGGACACCTTCTCCCTCGAGGGCTGTGTCCTGATCACGTCGTGCGAGCCCTGTCCGATGTGCCTCACGTCGGCGCTCTGGGCCCGGGTCGACCGGATCCTCTACTGCGCCGACCGGCACGACGCGGCGGTGGCCGGCTTCGACGACCTCAAGTTCTACGAGCTGTTCGAGAAGGCGCCCGCGTCGCTGTGGCCGACCCCGGTCGAGCAGCTGGAGCTGCCGAGCCGGACGGCGCCCTTCAACGCGTGGCTGGCCAAGTCCGACCGGGTCGACTACTGACCCACCCCGCTCGCCGCTCCCGGTCCTCCACCACTCCGGGAGCGGCGCAGGCCCGTCACGCACCGACAGAGCCACGACCGGCGGCCCGCACCGGGCCGGCGGACAGGTCCGCTCGGGGGCGCGTGTCGCGCCGCGGGGCCTCCTGAAAACCCAGCCGCGGAGCCCCGCCCTGATCCGCTGCCCTGTCCCTGGGTTGCCCTCGTGGCGGCCCAGGATCTTGCCGAGGCGAGCGGGACTCTCACGCAGAGCATCCGGCCACGTCTCACGCAAGGCCCCGCCTTCGTGGGGCTTGACGGAAACACCAAAACCGCAGGTCGGAAACCTGGCACCGAGTTCACTCAAAACGCTCTGCCGTCCTTTCTGGAACGCAGTACGCAACGCCCCAGGTCAGAGCCCACGCTGATACCTCACCCGCCAGCGCATTCATGCCGCGGCTCCCAGGGGGCTGCATACCCTTCCGGGTCCCCCAGATGGACACGTGAAGTCCCGTTACTGACGGCCCACCAGCCACGGCCGTGGGCACCTGCGGGGCTGCTGTTCGCCGGCGACGATCAGAAGGGTCGTCGGCGACGGGTCACCGCGCGCGTGGTGTAGCTCCGGTGCGGGCGTGGTGCGTAGGCCGACTCACGTGATGCCCAGTGCCCAGAGACACCATCCCTGACGGCTGATCCTGAAGTCACCGCTCGGCATCACCACCTGGAGCCAATCCAGGTCCTCCGCCCGGAGGGCGGCTGCTGAGGCTGATCCCTCGTACTCAGTTTCCACGCCCCAGACCCCGAGCAGGCCCGGTACGCGACTCCCATCGCGCACCAGGCCTGTGGTGTCACCATCGAGACGCAGTCAGGCCTGTTCCCAAGGTGCGGGATTCGGGCGGCGGTGCCACCACCAGCCGACCGGCGTCTGCTCTGCGGAGCTGCCGGTCAGCTCTCGGCGGAGACTCCCTGACGGGTCATCCTCTGTCGCAGCGACAAACCGCCTGTCCAGTTGCTCCAAGGCCTCGTCGAGTAGCTCAGTGACATCACGCGGCAGGTGGGCACCAATTCCGGCCAGCTCGTCACGCGATTCCAGCCGCTCCCGGTAGAGGTCGGCCGGATACCACCCCGACGGCGCCCACCCGGATTCCATTTGCGTGATGACCCTCTCCCACACCACCAGGTTGCCCTTCGCGGTCCAGACGGGGCTGCCGGTGCCGTCGTCGAGGGAAAGCTTCGCGAGACCCGAGGCGGCCTGCCGCACCTTCTCCACCGATGCCGCGAAGGCCCAGGCCACCGGCGTGTCCGGCCGCTGTTCCCGTACGATCTCGGCGAATCTGGTCACGGTCGCCCCGAGCAGTTGCGGCACTGGCGCCTCGACGGCAGTGATCGCGTAAAGGGGAGGCTCGTCGTCGGAGAGTTCGAGCCGGGCTCGGGTGAGAACTCCTTCCGGCGTCACCGCCCAGTAGGCACTGGGTGGTGCTTCCTCAGCGGGAAACAGGACGGTCGTCATGGCGGCCTTCGCGAACCCTGCGGCGAGGTCGGACTCGGGCGGCTGATCAGCGACGTGTTCCTGGGCGTAGACGTCTAGCGACCAGGCCACATCCCCTTGAACTGCCCGGTATTCGCACGAGACGGGCGCATCCCAGTTGCGGAGGTCGGGGTCGCCGTCAGAATCCGCCACGTCCACGTCACCGACCGCGATACCGAGGCATCCGGCAAGTGCGAGGGCCATGGTCTCGGGGCTGACGGGGTCGACGGTAAGGAGGTTGTATGTCACGGATACGTCCCGTTGTAGATGGCCAGCGCTTTCTCGACGAGGCCTGCATTTTTCGTGAAACGCGGATTCTTAGTCAATTGCGGCGCGGCGCTGAGGTCTCCTTTCGCTTTGGCTATCTGCTGCAAGGCGGCATACTCGTTCCTGTCGAGCTTCACAATGCCTGGGCCGGAGTCCGGATAGACCCTTCCCGAATCTTCTACGCCATAGGTGCGCCCGTTCACCTCATAGCGGTTAGTGTCCGAGACATATTTCGCCTTACCGCTGGCTATGTCAGCTATGTCCTTGGAAACAGACTCCTGTTGGCCCCGCAGGATGACGCTGTTGTCTTTTTTCACCTCGCCGCTGGCCGACCCCGAGACAGTGTGCCGCGCGTTGGGTGGTTTGAGCTCCTTCCCTGCGGCAGGTCCTGTGAGCTCGCTCGATGCCGGCCAGGGACCTCGGCCGGGGCCCGACCCGCTGGCAGCCCCGGAAGACGTCCCCGTTCGGAAGGTGTAGGGGTCACCAGCAGGGAGCCCATCGGGAAGACCGGCGAAGGCGGTCCGAGGCCCACCGAAACCGTTCGCCAGCCCAGGAAACAGCCCGGCGAGTCCGCCTCCTTCTTGGGCGAGCTGGAACGCCTTTCCGGCGCCGCCGAAGGCTCCACCAGTCAAGGTTCCGTAGAATGCTGCGTCCTTCGCCTCATCGAGATTGATGCCGGTCTGGATGCCTGCCGCTATCTTGAGCGGTTGGGCGACGGCGAGGTCGACGGTGACGGATTCGATACCCGCGATGGCAGCGGTCGCAAAGACAGTGCCGGCGATGGTGGCGACCTCGGTGGTGAGGGCCACGCCCACAGTCGCGGCGAGCTCGACGATAGTGGCGGTGGCCGCAGCCGCGGCAACTTCGGTAGCACCCAGGGTGAAGAACGCCAGGCCTGTGCCGGCGACGATCACGGCGCCGGCGATCTCCAGTTCGCGGTCGAGCTTCTTCTTCGCGTCGGCCACGGCATCGGCGTACTTGTCGATCCCGTCCGCAAGCGAGCGGGGACCGTCGACGAGGTCTTGGAGCCACCCCTTCTTGTCGTGGTAGTAGCGGGCCCAGAAGGGGTCGGCGAACGCGGAGATCGCCTCTCCGCTGTTGTTGTGAATCAGTGTCTGAGCCGCCTTGTTGGCGGCCGCCGCGACGTCTTCCATGTCGTCGGCGAACGTTCGCCACGCGTTGGCGATGTTACGCAGTTTGCCTACGTTGCCGGCAGGCCACTCGATTCCGGTGACGTCGGTGACGATCTCCCGGACCTTGTCACCAGCACTCACTGCTGGCGCCCTGGAGCATCGGGCTCGCCTTGGGGCTGAGGTGTGATCTTGCGGAACATGGCGCCGATCAGAGCGTCGTTCTCTATGTGTCCGTCGGCCATGTCGGTCATCGCCGTGTGGATGCTCGCCAGGCCATCCCTGATGATGCCAGCAGACTCCTCGATCCGGGCCACGATCGGCCCGTACTTGTCGTGGAGCTGCTTCCCCGGGTCGTCATCCCCCCAGGCCGCCCCCGCTTTTTCCAGCGACGTGCGGAGCGTACCCAGAGCCTTGCCAAGCGCCTCGCTCTGATCGTGGAACGTCGGTGCTGTCGCCTTCAGATCCGCCATCTTGATGTCAAGGATCTTGCCATCGTCGCCCACTTATGTCCCCTCCCATTGCACTCGCGACCATTTGACCCTAACCGCGCCTGATCGTTCGCAACTATGAAGAGCTCAAAGAACAAGCAAAGATCAACTACGCGGACGCCGACGACCGCCGTGCCGACCCGTCGGGATGGAACGGACACCGAGGTGGGCCGAGTGGTCGCCTAGTTGTGCACCTGCCGAAGCTTGGTTACATCCGGGTCTGGGCCTTTGAGCGCTTGCGAGTTGCCCTGGTCGCCGGGGCCAGCACTTCATCAGGGCGTCCGAACTGCTCGACTTCGCTCCCAACCCCGCGTTGTCACCAGCTCCTGCTTCGCCTGCTCCAGCAGGCGCAGGCGAGAACTGGACGACGGCTACTGGTGATTGCTCACCCGGAGGAGCCGAAGGCGATGTTCGCGTTCTCGCCGCCCCAGCCGGTTGGGCTGCGCCAGATGACATTGACACGGAAGACGTCGCGAATCGTGTCTACAGACCAGTCTTCGGCAGGCGGTTCGGAGAGGACGAGGTAGAGACCGTCGGCCGGCGCGGGCAGCGTGTGGTTGATCTCGAGCAGGCGCGTCGCGCCCGATCGCAGGTCCGCATAGGTGGAGCAACCAGCGCCCAGGGCCTCGTAGAGGAAGAGACCGTGCTGGGTGACGCAGCTGACGTCGACGACCGAGGAGTCGGCCGGCTGGAGGTCCGCCCAGAGAAGTGATGCCTTCAGCGCATGACGGACCGCCTCGTGCTTCTTACACGTACGGTCGGCCTCGGCAGCCGCTTCCAGCGCGCGGAGAAATCCGTCCTTCGTGGTCGCAGCCGGTGTTGCGGCGGCGGTGTCCGCGGTGGTCATCTGCACCTCTTCCTTCTGGTCTGACTGCGTCGGGGTAACGGGGATCGCGCCGTCAGAGTTCGGCTTCGTCGCCATGCTGAAGCGCTCCTGGAGCTCTCGCCGTGCTTCGGCGAGGGGCCCTTCCCAGCCGGAAGCGTCCAGCCCCTCCGCGAGCCGACCTGCGTCGAAGGTGCCCTCCTTGATCGCACGGTTGGTTGTGGCGGCAAGGTCTCGAAGAGCTCCGAGTCGCTCTCTGTCCGGATCACCGAACAGATGAAGTACATCGACCCAGTCGGCCTGGTCCCGGCGAAGGATGCGGTTGGCCATGCCCTGGAGTTCGGAGAGGCGGCTGCGGGCGTCGGGAACGTTGCCGTCGCTGCCGGTCAGCTCTCCCAGCACGCCCAGCGCCGCGAGATAGCGCCCCGCCATCCGTTCCGAGACGGGCGACCGGCCACGCTGATCGGCGGTGAGCACCGTCTGACTCGTGTCGTTCGCGAACACCCAGCAGTCCAGCTCGTCACCCCGGCGCGGGGGAGCCGAGCCCTGGCGGACGGTGAGCACGAGCGGCCGACCGATCACCGGAGACAGCGGCTTGACCTTGTACCGACCGCCAGAGACGTGGCCCACGACCTCGACCCGGACATCGCTGCCGATCCGGGGAAGGCTTTCCGCCGCGCCCGCCGGCCGGACGTCCGGTGCCGCGGGTTCGGAGTCGTCCGCTGAGGCGGTGAGCGCCTCCGGCAATGCGGCGGTGTGCAGGACGGTCAGGCTCTGGGTGCTGCGGGTGAGGGCCACGTACAGCTGGCGCAGCCCGGCCGGACCACGGTCTGCGATCGTCGCGGGCTCGACGACCAGGACGTGGTCGTACTCCATTCCCTTGGCCTGCGCGGCAGCCAGTACGGACACGGCATCGCGATCGCGCTCGGCGATGTCGCCGCCCTGGTGGATTCGGTGGCTGATTGCGTCCAGCCAGTCGGAGTCGTCGGGGACGATGACGGCAACGGAGCGGGGGTTGCTGCCGTCGCTGGTGCGCACCAGTCGTGCCACGTGGGCGACGGTGTCGTCGAGCAGCTTCCACGGTTCGGTCGCCATGGTCCGCACGGCGTCCACGCCCGCCTCACGGACAGCCTGTGGATATGGCAGGGACGGGGCGACCACGCGGGCGAGAGGCGCGACGAACTCCATGATCTCGGCGGGGACGCGGTAGCTGGTGGTGAGCTGAGCCACGCTCCAGTCGCCATGGTCGGAAAGGAGTGTGCCGAGCAGGTCCCAGCTCGTCGGGATGTGGGCGCCCGTCGCCTGTGCGAGGTCGCCCAGGACGGTCATGGAGCCGCCCACGGCACACCGCCGCCGCAGGGAGCGGGCCTGCATGGGGGTGACGTCCTGGGCCTCGTCGACAACGATGTGGCCGTATCGCGGTGGGGTGTCGTCGCTGATCAGCACGCGGAGCTCTTCGAGGCAGACGTGGTCGTCGAGGGTCCACGGGTCGGCGTCAGCACTGGCAGCGCGGGCCCGCAATAGGGCCGCCTGCTCGTCCTCGTCGAGGATGCCGTCGGCGCAGTCCCGCAAGAGGTCGGCCGAGTCGTAGAGGCTACGCAGGGCCTCCCGGGGTCCGGGGGACGGCCAGACGCGTTCGACGAGGCGCTCGACCCGGCGGTTGCGCTCTAGGTCGCGGCGGATCGTACCGGCCTGTCCGCGGCGCGGTGCGACATCGGCGAGCTCCTGGAGAAGCCGGTCGACGAACAGGCCGCGGAAGCGGTCCCGCCGCTCCCGGAAGGGCCCGTCGCCGGCGTGAGCCTGGTCGAGGAGGGCGAGGACCTCGGACTTCGGCACGCGGAGGGTCGTACTGCCGGCGGTGACGACGACCCCGGGCTCGTCGCCCTCGAAGGAGGGGACGACGGTGAGGGCGTCAAGAGCCTCTGGGCGGTAGTCGCTCTCGACCCGGCGCCGCAGCACGGCCGCCATGCCTTCACCCGACTTCGCCAGACGCGCCTTCGGCGAGTCCACACCGAGGATCTCGCCCTCCCACAGCCTGTCCAGCTGAACGGCGTTCACATCCCGGGTGCCGAGGGTGGGGAGGACCTGGCCTACGTAGTCGAGGAACCGCTGGTGGGGGCCGATGACGAGGATGTCCTGGGCCTTGAAGTGCCCGTTGTTGACGAGCCAGGTCACCCGGTGCAGACCGACCGCCGATTTGCCGGTACCAGGGCCGCCCTGCACGACGAGGATGTCCGAGGGTGAGCCGGTGACCAGCTCCATCTGGTCACGGCGGATGGTCTCGACGATGTCCCTCATCCGACCGCCGCGCGACCGCTGGAGCTCCTGCAGCAGGAAGTCGTCCGGCTGGAGTGCCGTACGCCGCTGCCGTCGTTCGACATCGCCGGGCGTGGGGGCCGATGTACGTTCCGGGGCGGCGGACGCGTCCGTCTCCTCCGCCGCGCTGTCGTCGGCGGCCTGACGGGGCACCGGTACGGCGGCGGGCTCGGGTACGGACAAGGGCACGGGAGCGGGCGTCGCCGGGGAGATCTCGTCGAAGTAGCTCTCGACGATCCGCTGTACGCAGCGGAGCTGACGACGCAGGATCACCTCGCCCGGGCTCTCGGGCCGGGTCTCGACCCACTTCTTCGCCAGGGGGCTGGTCCACAGCAGAACAACCGGATCGTTCACGCTGTCCTTCACCCCACGGCGCCCGATGTACCACGGCCGGGGCTCTCCGCCCGGGTCCTCCGGGGCGTCGATGCGGGAGAAGACCAGCGCCTCGTCGCCCAGTCCTCCGTAGGCCTCGGCCCGCGCCTCCGCTTCGGCCCGGTTGGCGATCCCGTCCTTGCTGCTCGCCGAGGCGGTTGCCGCCGAGGTGCCGCTTAGTTCGGCCAGTTTCGTGGTGTAGCAGTCGTACGCGTGGTCCACCGCCCGCTGCTCGCCGGCGAGGATCTCGTCCCGAGTGGTGGTGCTCATGTGCGTCCTCCCTGCGGTGCCGGGGGACACCGCCGCGGGCATGTGCCCGTACCCCGCTGAAACAACTATCAGAAACCGCTCGGTGACGAACGGTCAGTGGCTCAGTTCGCGGATGAGGCCGTCGGCCTCGGTCCGCCAGACCCGCACCTGGTCGCACGTGGGCCCGAGCTCGTACAGGTGGTAGTGGCACCCCAGACTCAGCTGGGACCAGAGGGCCTTCGCCCGCCGGGCCGTTTCGGCCGACGCGACGGAGTGCAGGAGGAGCAGCTTGGCGCGCCCCGTGGTGCGGGGCAGACCGGGTGTCGCGGCTTCCAGCGCCCGGTCGACGCAGACCTCCAGTGCGGTCCGCAGCGCGAGGCAGGCGCCGCGGTGCCGGCCGGCGGTGGTGGCGTCGGCGAGTTCGCCGTTGAGGAGGTGGTCGGCGGTCAGCAGCAGGCCTTCGACGGAAGTAGGGGCAGGGGCAGTCATGCGGTCACCACCTCCGGCTTGCGGATCTTCTGCGCCAGGTTCTCCACGTCCGTGACGAAGCGGTGGGGGTTGGGGATCGAGGTGCCGTCGGGGTGGGCTCCCTTCTGGCACTGCTGGATCAGGGAGCATGCCGGGCTCCCGTAGCGGCGGCGTACCTCCTCCTTGACGTCGCTACCGCGCGTCACGTCGCCGAAGAGGGCGAAGGCCGCGACCTCCTGGAACCTTTCCGCGCTGTCGATCGCGGTCTGGAGGTCGTGTTCCGATCCGCCGGTGCGGTGGTGTCGGATCCACGCGGCCTCCAGGAAGGCGTTCTCCAGGGCGATACGGCACAGGCCGGGCAGCACGTGGCTGTACGTCTCGGGGGGAAGGCCCCGGGTGGCGGCGATGGCCCGGGCGTCGCCGATGGCCTGCGCGACCGGGTCGTCGACGCAGTCGACCTTCACCCGGGACCCCTCGCCACGCGTCACCTGGAAGACCGTGACCGGCAGCTCCTGGTCGGTGAACGCCTTCTGCAGACGGGGGTCGTGGGTGAAGACGACGATCTGCCGGTGCCTGCCGATCTCGTCCAGCACCTGGGCGAGTCCGTGCACCTTGGTCGGGTCCATGGACTGCACGGGGTCGTCGATCACGAGGAAGCCGAACGGGCTGTCCGCGGTGGTGGCCGTCGGCAGGAAGAGGGAGAGCGCGAGGGAGTGCAGCTCCCCCTGGCTCATGACCTCGAGCGCGGGGGCGTCCTGGCCGTCGACGGAGGCCGCCATGACGAGCTTGCGGACGTTCGCCTTCTCGCTGCCCTTCAGGCTCACGGCAGTGAGGTCGACGTTACTCTCCTGCCGCAGGCGCTCCCAGATGGCCTGCGTGGCGTCGGTGAAGCGCTCCATGCGCTGCTCCCTCAGCTCGGTGGAGAGGTCCTTGAGCCACTTCACCGCCTCGCGGAGGTCGCTCAGCAGACGCTTGTTCCGCTCGGTCTCGCGGGCTTTGTCCGCCCAGGCGGCGAGCCGGGTGACGAGCGCGCGCCACCGCTCGTCGCGCGCCTCCAGCTCCTGGGCCGCATGCCTCCTGACGGTCTCGCAGGCGTCGGCGAGGACCGTGGCGGCTTCTTCGACGCTCCTGGCGAGCTCGGCGGGGTCGGTGATCTGTCGGCAGTCGGTCCATGCCTTCCACGGGCCGGCCAGTGCAACGGGGATCCGCTGGGGGTTCTCGATGAGGTTGTGGAGGTTCCGCTTACCGGTCCGAACGGTGGCGCGGGCGTCGTCGGCGGTCTTCGCCTCGTGGCGCAGCTCCGCGACCTGCCGGGAGGCGCGGTCGCACCACTCCCGTCCGAGGACCCGTTCCGTTCCGCACGCGGGGCAGACGTCGTCGTCGGGGTGCCGGTCGGCGTGGGCGAGGGCCTTCTCCAGCAGATCGGCGCGCAGCCTGGCGTTCTCGGCGTTGGTGCCGTGGAGGTCCTCTACGTCGGCGAGGGCGATCCGCAGCCGCTGGACGGCCTCCCCAACCTCCACCAGATCGGGTCCGTGCACCCCGGCCTCGATCTGGAGCTCGGCGAGCCGGCTGTCGTCGGCCGGGGGGAGCCCCGCGACGAGCGCGTCGATGGTGTCGAGGTCCAGGTCGCCCGAGGTGTCCACGGCGAGCAGGGCCTGTACGGCGCGGTCGTCGTCCTCCAGCGCGTAGAGGGCGTCCTTCAGGCCGGGCAGGGCCTCCCTCGTCTCCTTCGCGACGGCAGCGAGGGCCTTCTCCCGCGCGCTCAGCCGGTTGGTCGCGGTGGAGAGCAGCTCCATGCCGAGGATGGTGGCGATCGCGTCGTACCGCTCGGACGGCTTGCCGGTGAGCATGAGGTCGAGGTCGGTGTACGAGAGGAACGGCCGGTGGTCGGCGAGGGGCGTGTCCCAGCCGGCCTCGGCCACGGGGACGGTTCCGTGGCCCGGGCGCTTGAAGGTGGCCTCGGAGTCGGCGAGCTCCTGGCTCGTCCAGGTGCGGGTGAGGGTGCTGTTGCCGGTGTCGCCCTCGATCGCGAGCTTGAGCTCGATCTTGGGGCTTTCGGCGTTGTGGAGGTTGTACCAGTGGCCGCCGCGCGTGGCGTCCTGGCCCGGCCGGTGGGCCCGGGTGCCGGTGAAGCCGACCTCGATGGCGTCGGCGAGGCTGGACTTGCCGGAACCGTTGCGGCCCACGACGAGGTTGACGCCCGGGCGGGGGCTGAGGCTCAGCCGGGCGCGGGGGCCGATGCCGCGGAAGCCGTTGACGGCGACGGAGCCGAGGTAGACGCGCCCGACCGGGGAGGTTCCACGGGTCTCGTTCTCGCCCAGCGCCTCCTTCAGGAGCGCCTTCACGGGCTCGGTGAGTGCCGCCTCGCTCAGACGGGTCCGCACCAGACCGGCCAGGGGCGGGGGCTCGTCGGCGGAGTTCGGCCGAGTGGAGTCGGTGGGTTCGTTCGCGTTCCGCTGGGACTGTTCCGTCACGGTCATGTGCTTTCTCCCGGGGGCCAGATGCTGGTTCGGAGGATGGGGCGGACACCGGCACGCGGTCGGTGCGGATGGCGCCCCGGCGTTCGCGTGGGGGTGGTGGTGCGCTGCGTGGTCCCCCGTTGAGAGGGAGGGGACATGTGCGGTGGGTGGCGACTTCGGTGCGGAACGTATCCGGCGAGGGCGCGGCCCTGACGTGTCGCGTTGCGATGAGTAGGGACTGACGGAGATCGGATGCGTGACGCGGTACGGCGACAGGGCGCTCCATAGTTCGGCCGCACAGTCAGCGTCACGCTTCCACTCGGAACCGTGACTAGATAAGCATGACACTGAAAGCACTGTCAAACGGCTTGACGAATTTGACGACCGTTGTAATGTGTTAACCGTCCCCGTCCAACTGGCCCGAGAGGTGCGGAACCCCACGCCATGCCCCAGCAGCCACCAGCCCAACCGGCACCCTCAGCGCATGTGACAGCCGCCGAGATCTCCCGTATCGCAGGGGTCACGCGCGCCACCGTCAGCAACTGGCGCCGCCGCCACGACGATTTCCCGGCTCCCAGCGCAGGCACGGAAACCAGTCCGCTCTACGATCTGCCGGCCGTCCAGGCATGGCTGCGGGGACGCGGGCACACCTCCACCGCCTCGCCGACCGAGGAACTGCGTACGGCGCTCCGGCTGCTGGGACCCGGCTCGGGAGTGGCCGCGCGACTGTTCCCGCTGGCGGCTACCGCGTCCCGGCGCACACCGGAGGAGCTGACCGAACTCGCCGCCTTGCCCGACGACCAGTTGATCGCACGAGCGGAGAAGACCGCGGGCGAGCTTCCGGCCGCCGTGCCCGAGGCCGAGCCGGTCCGCTACGGTCCGGACGACGCGGACGCGGTCCGCGCGCTGCTGGGTTGCGTCCGTGAGGCGGGGCCGCAGGCCGCCGTCGACGTCCTCGCCGAACGCGAACTGGACGAGGGCGCCGCCAGCGGCGTCTACCAGACCCCGGAGGTCCTGGCCCTCCTCATGGCACGGCTCCTGCCCGCCAGCCCGTCCCGCGTCCTCGACCCCGCCTGCGGCAGCGGCACGCTCCTGGCTGCCGCCGCCCGGCAGGGCGCGCGGGAGCTGTTCGGGCAGGACTCGCTCCCCGTCCAGGGCCAGCGCACCGCGGTCCGGCTCCTGCTGGCCGCACCCGAAGCCGAGACTACGATCCGCGTCGGCGACAGCCTGCGCGACGACGCCTTCCCCGACGTCACCGTGGACGCCGTCCTGTGCAACCCGCCGTTCGCCGACAGGGACTGGGGTCACGACGAGCTGGCCTACGACCCGAGGTGGGCGTACGGACTTCCGCCGCGCTTCGAATCCGAACTGGCGTGGGTGCAGCATGCTCTCGCGCACCTGGAGCCCGGCGGCTACGCGGTCATGCTGCTACCACCCGGGGTTGCCTTCCGCTCCTCCGGCCGCCGCGTCCGCGCGGAACTCATCCGCGGCGGGGCCCTGCGCGCCGTCGTCTCCCTTCCGGCGCGTGCCGCGTATCCGCTCCACATCGGCCTGCAGATCTGGGTGTTCCAACGCCCCGAGCCGGGCGGCACGGACCGTACGACGGTGCTGTTCGTCGACGGGGAGGGCGAGCAGCGGGACGGCGCCCCGGGCACGGCGTCCGCTACCGACACGGCCACGGCCGACGCCGGCACCCGTGGCGGCTCACGCCCCCGCCGCTCCGGCTCGTCCTCTTCCGTCGCCCCTTCCTCCACCGCCTCCTTCGACTGGGCGGGGCTGACCGACCGGGTCCTCGGCCAGTGGGCCGCGTTCACCACCGCACCCGACACCTACGCCGACGAGCCCAGCGTCGCCCGCGCGGTGCCCCTCGTCGACCTCCTCGACGACGTCGTCGACGTCACCCCGGCCCGCCATGTCCGGGCGACCGCGGGCGACATCGACCCGGCCGGCCTGGCCCGCCGCGTTGACGACCTGTACGGGCAACTGGCCGAGCAGGTCGCCGCGCTGGCGGCCTCCTCCGCCTCCGGCGGGTGGCAGCCGTCCGGGGCCTCGGCCCGCGAGTGGCGTACGGCGACCGTCTCCGACCTGGCACGTGGCGGAGCCCTGACCGTGCTGCGGGCGGCGGCGCCCGGCACACGAGGGTCCAAGAGCTCCGGCGCCCCCGCGGTGGAGCGGCCGGTCCTCGCCGCCCGCGACATCGCGGCCGGAAACCCGCCGTCCGGCACGGCTGTCGACATCCACACGGACGCCGCGCAACCCGTAGCCGCCGGGGACGTCCTCGTACGCGCCGTCGCGAACGGCGGCAACGCGGCGGCAATGACCCGGGTAGCGGACGACCGGGACGCCGGCGCCCTGCTGGGTCAGCACATCCACCTCCTGCGCCCCGACCCCGCCCGCCTCGACCCTTGGTTCCTGGCCGGGTTCCTCGGCGCCGAGGACAACATCGCCTCCGCCTCGACCGGCAGCAGCCTCGTGCACGTCACACCGGGCCGCCTGCGCGTACCGCTGCTGCCCCTGGAGGAACAACGGCGCTACGGGGAGGCCTTCCGCCGCGTGCACGAACTGCGCGCGGCCGTCCGCCGAACCGCCGACCTCGCCGCCGACACCGCGGCCACGCTCACCACCGGCCTGACCGCGGGCGTACTCCTGCCACCGGCCGGACCGACCAGCCCGGGCACACCGGGCAGCCGTTCTGTCTGAAACGCCCCACGAGTCCCACCGCACACGACCACACTGAATCCCAGCCGTCCCACGCCCGGACGGTGTTCTTCGGAAGGAAGCCGGGACCTCTTGAACAGCAGCAAGCACACGGAGCTGGCGAACCACGCCTGGTCCGTCGCCGATCTCCTGCGCGGTGACTACCGACAGTCCGACTACGGCAAGGTCATCCTGCCGTTCACCGTGCTGCGCCGCCTGGAGTGCGTCCTGGAGCCGACGCGCGAGAAGGTCGCCGAGACCGTCGACAAGTTCGCGGGCCAGGAGATCGACACTGACCACTTCCTGCGCAAGGCCTCGGGTCACTCCTTCTACAACAAGAGCGACCTCACGCTCAAGAAGATCGCGGCCGACCCGCAGAACGCGGCGAAGAACCTGCAGATCTACGTGGGCGCCTTCTCTGACAACGCCCGCGAGGTCCTCGACAAGTACGAGTTCAACCAGCAGGTCAGGAAGCTCGACGGCGCGAACCTGCTCTACCAGGTCATCGGCCGGTTCACCGACCTCGACCTGCACCCCGATGTCGTGCCCAACCACAACATGGGCTACATCTTCGAGGAGCTGATCCGCCGCTTCGCCGAGCAGTCGAACGAGACCGCGGGTGAGCACTTCACCCCGCGTGAGGTCATCAAGCTGATGGTGAACCTGCTGGTAGCGCCCGACGCGGACGCCCTCAGCCTGCCCGGTGTCGTCCGCACGGTCATGGACCCGGCCTGCGGCACGGGCGGCATGCTCAGCGCCGCCGACGACCACATCCTGGCCCTCAACCCGGACGCGACGGTCGAGGTGTACGGGCAGGAGCTCAACCCCGAGTCCTGGGCGATCTGCCGCTCCGACCTCATGATCAAGGGCCAGGATCCGGAGAACATCCGCTTCGGCAACTCCTTCTCCGACGACGGTCACGCCCGCCGGAAGTTCGACTACATCCTCGCCAACCCGCCATTCGGCGTGGAGTGGAAGAAGGTCAAGGAGGAGGTCGAATACGAGCACACCTCGCTCGGCGACGCCGGCCGCTTCGGCGCGGGCCTGCCGCGCATCAACGACGGCTCGCTGCTCTTCCTCCAGCACATGATCTCGAAGATGAAGCCGGTGGACGTGAACGGCGGGGGCGGCTCCCGCATCGCCATCGTCTTCAACGGCTCCCCGCTCTTCACGGGCGCGGCTGAGTCGGGCGAGTCCAAGATCCGCCGCTGGATCCTGGAGAACGACTGGCTGGAGGCGGTCGTCGCCCTCCCGGACCAGCTCTTCTACAACACCGGCATCTCCACGTACTTCTGGATCCTCACCAACCGCAAGGACGCCGACCACAAGGGCAAGGTCGTCCTGCTCGACGCGCGCGAGCAGTGGGCGAAGATGCGCAAGTCGCTCGGCGACAAGCGCAAGGAACTCGGGGACGGGACGAATGGCCGCCCCGACCACATCGGCGACATCACCCGGCTGTACGCGGAGGCCCTCCACGTCGCCAAGGACCCCGAGCACCCGCTGTACGGCAAGGTCAAGGTCTTCGCCAACGAGGACTTCGGCTACCAGCGCATCACCGTGGAGCGGCCGCTGAAGCTGCGCTTCGAGGTCACGGAGGAGACCCTGGCTGCGCTGGCAGAGGCCAAGCCGGTGGCAAAGCTGGAGCAGAGCGAGGAGTTCGTGGCGGCGGTGCGTACGCTGCTCGGCTCGTCCTGGACGACGAAGTCCGCGGCGTTCATCGCGCTCAAGGACGCGGTCGTCGCGGCCGGCCTGACATGGCCGTCGGGCGCGCCGTTCGTGAAGGCGGTACGGGAGACGATCGGCGTCCGGGATCCGGAGGGCGAGGTCCAGAAGGCGAAGGGTGCGGCTGAGCCGGACACGGATCTGCGGGACTACGAGAACGTCCCGCTCGGCGAGGACGTCGAGGACTACCTCAAGCAAGAGGTGCTGCCGCATGTTTCGGACGCGTGGATCGACCACACGAAGACGAAGATCGGCTACGAGATCCCGTTCACGCGGCACTTCTACGTGTACAAGCCGCCGAGGCCGCTGACGGAGATCGACACGGAGCTGAGGTCGCTGGAGGCGGAGATTCAGGCGCTGCTGGGTGAGGTGACGGCATGACGGACACAAACGTTGCGCCGTGGCTCACGCATTCCCGTTGGCCGACAGCTCCAATCCGCCTTGTCGCTCGTCTCGGATCCGGTCACACGCCCAGTCGAAGTGTTCCTGAATACTGGGAAAACTGCACGGTTCCCTGGATCACCTTGGCTGACGTTTGGCAACTCAGGACGGGAAACGTCAGCGTCATCTCCGAAACTAAAGAAAAAGTCAGTTCGCTTGGCCTCGCACACTCTGCTGCTGTTGAACATCCGGCAGGGACCGTCATCCTTTCCCGCACGGCCTCAGTCGGTTTTTCGGCCATCATGGGAACCAGTATGGCAACAAGCCAGGACTTCGCAACCTGGACTTGTGGACCGCGCTTGGATCCAAGATTCTTGCTGCACGCACTCAGAGGCATGAGTCCAGATTTGAAGCGCGTCGCCACGGGCTCGACGCATAAAACCATCTACATGCCGGATATTGAGCAGCTCAGGGTTCCACTGCCTCCGCTGGATGAGCAGCGGCGCATCGCCAACTTCCTCGACGCCGAGACCGCCCGTATGACTACCGTCGGAGACGCGCTGCGCCAGTTTGACCGGGACGTCCGCGAGCGTGAGCGCGCAGTATTGGCTCATCAACTAAATGCCGGTGTTCGCAGCGTCCGCACCGAATTGCCTCCAGGTTGGCAGTGGACACCTCTCATGCACCTAACCGATCCACTTCGGCAGATCATGTATGGAATTGTCTTGCCTGGACCGAATGTGACTGATGGCGTTCCCATCGTGAAGGGCGGCGACGTTGCAGCCAATCGCTTGTCTCTAAATTCACTGAACCGAACAACTCGCGAAATCGAAGCCAACTATGCCAGATCTCGCCTCAAGGGCGGTGATCTAGTTATTGCAATTCGGGGAAGCGTTGGCGAAGTTGCCGTTGTGCCTGCTGAGCTGACAGGAGCAAACCTGACTCAGGATGCCGCCCGTATCTCAATCAACAGGTCAGTGCATGCCGAGTGGCTACGACTAGTCCTCGAATCCCCTCTCGTGTCTCACCAGATCCAGCAACGGATCACTGGCGCAACTATCAAGGGGATCAATATCTGGGACCTGAAAAGAGTTCTTGTGCCGACGCCAGACGGAGAAACCCAGGCCGCTTTGGCAGCCACGGCGGGTCGTGAAATCGAGACGCATGAAGATCTACGCTCTCGCGTGGCGCAGCACAATCATCTGCTCGCTGAACGGCGTCAAGCCTTGATCACCGCCGCCGTAACCGGCCAGTTCGACGTAACCACCGCCAGCGGACGCAACGTAACGGACGGAGTCACCGCCTAGCCATGAGCCCCATCCACACGGAGTCCGCCTTCGGGGACGCCATAGTCGCCGCCATGATCGAGCGCGGCTGGCGCGAGGCGCGCCCGCAGGACTACCAGGCCGACCTCGGTCTGGACACCAACGAACTCTTCACCTTCATCGGGGCGACCCAGCCCGATGAGTGGAGCGAGCTGCTCACCGTCTACGGCGGGGACCCGAACGAGGCGCAGCGCGGGTTCGCCGGACGCCTCGACCAGGCCATCGCCACCAACGGGCTCCTCGACGTCCTCCGCAACGGCGTCAAGGACCGCGGGGTCCTGCTCCGCGTCGCCTACTTCAAGCCCAACCTCGTCGCCCATGACTCCGTGCTGGACGGCTACCGGGCCAACCGTCTCACCGTCGTCCGCGAACTCGAGTACGCGACGAAGCAGGCCGACTGGGGCAACCGGCTCGACCTCGCCCTCTTCCTCAACGGAATCCCCGTCGCCACGGCCGAGCTGAAGAACCCGCTGACCAAGCAGGGGGTGGAGCAGGCCAAGGAGCAGTACCGCTCCGACCGCGACCCCACCGAGCTGATCTTCACGCGCCGCGTCGTCGCGAACTTCGCCGTCGACCCGGACCTGGTCTTCGTCGCCACCCAGCTCAAGGGCAAGAACACCCGCTTCCTGCCGTTCAACACCGGATCCAACGGCCCCGGCCAGCCTGGCGGCGCCGGCAACCCAGCCCCCACCGCCTACGGCACGTACGCGACCTCCTACCTCTGGGAGCAGGTCTGGCAGCCGGACAACTGGCTGGACCTGCTCCAGCGGTTCGTGCACCTACACAAGAGCAAGACGCCCGGCGGCGGCACGACGAAGACGATGGTCTTCCCCCGGTTCCAGCAGTGGGACGCGGTCAAGAAACTCACCGTGCACGCCTCCACCCACGGCGCCGGCCACGACTACCTGGTCATGGCCTCGGCCGGTTCCGGCAAGTCGAACACCATCGGCTGGCTCGCGCACCGCCTCAGCGACCTGCACACCCCGACCGACCCGCGCGAACTCGACCCCGAGGCCATCGCCAAGGGCCTCAAGCCGGGCGTGCCGGTCTTCGACAAGGTCATCGTCATCACCGACCGCCGCAACCTGGACGCCCAGCTCCGCGAAACGGTCGGCAACTTCGAGCAGACCGCGGGCCTCGTCGTGAAGATCGACGAGAAGTACGGAGCCAAGGGCGAGCAGCTCGCCAAGGCGCTCTCCCGCGACACAGGGAAGATCGTCACCGTCACGCTGCACTCCTTCCCGGCGCTGCTCGACTACCTCCAGCGCAACCCCACAGAGATCCAGGGCAGCAGCTTCGCGATCATCGTGGACGAGGCGCACTCCTCGCAGTCCGGTGACGCCGCCACCGCCGTACGGTCCGCGCTGCGCGACCTCGGCCTGGACTCCGACTCGGACGACGCGGGCGCGACCACGGTCAAGGCCCCGGCCGCCGCAGCCCTCGACGAGCAGCTCAAGAAGAGGGCCGAGCAGCGTTCCCGCGCCGCGAACCTCTCCTACTTCGCGTTCACCGCCACGCCGAAGGCCAAGACCCTCGAACTCTTCGGCACGCTCGAGGACATCGACGGCAAGGCGGCCTACCGGCCCTTCCACACGTACTCGATGCGGCAGGCGATCGAGGAGGGCTTCATCCTCGACCCGCTGCGGAACTACGTCACGTACAACACGTACTGGAAGCTGGTGAACCAGAACCCCGACGAGCGGGAGGTCGACCCGTCGAAGGCGAACGGCCTGCTCGCCCGGTACGCGCTCACCCATGACTCGACGGTCGCCCAGCACGCCCAGGTGATCGTGGAGCACTTCGTGCCGCACAGCCGGGGCCGTCTCGGCGGCCGGGCCAAGTCCATGGTGGTGACCGCCTCCCGGCAGTCCGCCGTGGAAATGGCGCGCGCGATCAAGAGCTACATCAAGGACCGGGACTACGACACCAAGTACCCCGACCTGGGGGTCCTCGTCGCCTTCTCCGGCTCGCTCACGGTCGACGGCGAGGAAACCACCGAGCCGAAGGAGAACGGCGGGCTGTCGGAGAGCGCGCTGCCGAAGGCGTTCGCGTACACGCGTGTCGACGACAAGGCCGCCCGGGCCGGCGGTGCAGGCCAGCGCGAGTACCGGATCCTGGTCGTGGCGGAGAAGTACCAGACCGGCTTCGACCAGCCGCTGCTGACGACGATGTACGTCAACAAGTCACTGACGGGCATCTCCGCCGTCCAGACCCTGTCCCGGCTGAACCGGACCGCCGAACGCAAGAGCCAGGCGGACCTCGCGGTCCTGGACTTCGTCAACGACGCTAGCGACATACAGGACGCCTTCCGCCCGTATTTCGAGGAGGCGAACACTCTCCCCTCCGACCCCAACCTGCTCTACACCGCGCAGAGCCGGGTCATGCAGGCGGCGATCCTGTCCGGGCAGGAGATGGACGAGTTCGCCGCCGCGTACTTCGCCGCCAAGGAGAAGGCGGCGGGCTCACAGTCCAAGTGGGAGAAGCTGCACGCCGAGCTGTACCGGCTGCTCTCCCCCGCTGTCGCCCGCTTCACGCCCCTGCTCGAAAGCGAGGACACGGACGACCAAGAGGCCGCGGAAGACTTCCGCGCCGCCCTCAATGACTACGTCAGGAAATACGGCTTCCTCGCGCAGATCGTCCCCTATCAGGACGCCGAGTTGGAGCGGCTGCACCTCTACGGCCGCTACCTCCTCAATCGCCTGCCACGCCGGGCGGACGGCGGCGTGGACATCGGCGAGATCGACCTCAGCCACATGCGGGTGGAGAAGACCGGCGAGTACGACGTCTCCCTCACTTCCGAGGGGCCGACGACGATGCAGGGCTTCGGTGACGGCACGGGCGGCGCGAAGGAGGCGGAGAAGTCGCTGCTCTCGAAGTTGATCGACGACTTCAACGAACGCTTCGGCACCGAGTTCACCGAGCAGGACGTCATCCGCCCGTTCGAGGAAGCCAAGGCCGACCCGAAGGTGCGGGCAGCGGCCGTCGTCAACGACGAGGAGAACTTCGGCCTCGTCTTCGACAACGTCTTCGCGGACAAGATGGCCGACCACATCGACACCATTGCCGGCATGGGCCGCCAGTACTTCGGCCCCGACAAGGGCTTCAAGTCCAGTCTGGACCGCAGCGCCCGCAAGGCTGCCTGGCGGATGATCCGCCGCGAGGAGGGCCTGAACGACGTCTGATGTGTACGCCCCGGCCGGAAGTGCCGGCCGGGGCGACCTGCTGGAACGGCGCAATGCTCCTTGACGATGGGGCAAGGGACCAGCCGCTGCCATTCCTCGCCTGGCTCACCGCGAGACCGAACTCGCCAGAGCCAGGCTATGGAATCGGCTGCGCATTCCACTGGATTTCCGCATACCAGACTGTGCGCAGTGCAAGTTGCCCTCTTCGTGAGGTGCAACGGATCGGGAGGGGAAACAATGAGCCACGCGGGGAACGAGCTCGAAGAGTCTCGACTTCAGAAGGCCGTCGAGATGATCGCCATTACACCGGAGGCTGCTACTGCGCTCGTGGGCGGGTACCGTACGACCTTCGAGGCCAAGTTCAAGCGGGAGCCCGGGAGTCCGGAGGACAAGCGCCGGATCGCGGCCAAGATAATTGGCCGGTATTCCAAACTTTCGGCAGTCACCGGCGCGGTCACAGCAGCCCCGAGTGTGATTCCAGGGGTCGGGACGGCGGTCGCAGTCCTGGGCGGCGGCATCACCGATATCGCCGCGGCACTCAAGCTCCAGATCGACATGTGCATGTGCCTGGTCGAGGTGTACGCGACCGAGCTGAGTGACGAGGACAAGAAGCACCTGGCTTTCGTGCTCGCGTTGGCGGGTTCGGTGGAGCAGATGGCGTCAAAGGGTGGCAAGGCAGCGGTCATGAAGATCGCTGAGAAGTTGGTCTATCAGTACCTGCGAGGGCCGGCCTTGGTCACGATCAAGCAGTTGTTCAAGCGGGTGTCGATCACCTTCACCCAGAAGGCGATGGCCAAGGCGATTCCCGCCGGCGTAGGTGTCGCCTTCAGCAGCTCAACCAACTACGTCCTGACGACGGTGGTGGGCAAAGTCGCCGTCGCCGTCCTGGCCAAAGACGTGAAGTAGCAACGCTGCATCGGATTCGGCACCGCCGACTCAGTTGCCAGGCAGTAATGCAGTCGCGCATTGCACTTCCTTTGCGCGCGTGCCAGTCCCAGCGGTCGGCGACCCCCGTGGCCCCTTTCGCACGGAGACCGCTGGACGGCAGATCAACGCGGCGGCCACACTTGACCCCTGACCATGACTGTTCATCACACACACCGGGGGCAAGGTGCCGCAGGAGGCGATCTCCGACCGTTACGAACTCCTCGAGGAGCTCAGCCACGGCGGCATGGGCGACGTGTGGCGCGGCTACGACGCCGTGCTCGACCGGCCCGTCGCTGTGAAGCTCATCCGGCAGGCATCGGTCACCTCCCCGCAACTGGCCGAGGAGTTCGCCAAGCGCTTCCGCCGCGAAGCCCGCATCACCGCACGCATCCAGCACCCCGGCGTGCCGCAGGTGTACGACGCGGTGCTCGACGCGTCGTACGAGCGGCTGTTCCTGGTGATGGAGCTCGTCGACGGTGTGCCCTTGTCGGCCTACCTGGGCCCCGGCCGTCCGCTGCCGGTCAGTTGGGCGGCCGCCGTCGCCGCGCAGGTCGCGACCGTACTGTCGTACGCGCACGAAGTCCCGGTGATCCACCGCGACCTCAAGCCGGGCAACATCCTCGTCGCACGCGACGGCACCGTGAAGGTCCTCGACTTCGGCATCGCCGCGATCCTGCGCACCGACGTCACCAAACTGACCGCCACGGGCAGCCCCATCGGCACCCACCAGTACATGTCGCCCGAGCAGGTGCGCGGCGGACGCATCACCCCGCAGACCGATCTGTACGCGCTGGGCTGCGTGCTGCATGAACTCCTCAGTGGACGAATCGCGTTCGAGGCGGACAGCGAGTACATGCTGATGTACCAGCACGTCAACGCCGCCCCCACCCCGCTGCGGCAGCTGCGGCCCGACGTCCCCGAGGCACTGGAGGAGCTGGTCCTGCACCTGCTGCGCAAGGCTCCCGAGGCACGGCCCGCCGACACGCAGGAGGTGTACGCGCGACTGCTGCCGTTCCTCCCTCCTCCGGGCCAGGAACCCGGCACGACGGACGCCGGGCCGGCCGGCGCGCCCGACCCGACGGGCGTCTTCCGTCGTCCTTTCGCACCCCGCGCCCGTGCCCAGTCGCCCGTACCTGATGATGTGCCGCCCACGGCCGTCTTCCCGGGGGCCCGGCCGGTGCCCGTTCCCGCCCAACTACGCGAGGACATCAAGGCGGCGTACGCCCATTCCGACGCTCTGCTGGAGGAGGAGCGGTTCGCTCAGGCCGCCGAGGTGCTCAGCGAAATCATCGAACCCGCGGCCCTCGCCCTCGGCTCCGAGAGCAAGGCCGTTCTGGCGCTGCGCCGCCAGCGAGCGGCCATCCGCCTCCTCGGCGGCGACTACCGGGCCGCCCTGCCCGAGTTCGAGGCCCTCTCCGACGCCTACGCTCGCATCGCCGGACCCACGGGCGAGCAGTCCCGCGCCTGCCGCGCCCAGGCGGCCCGGTGCCGCGCCGAACTGGGCCAGGTCACCGACGCGCTCGCCGCGCTCCAGGGCGTGCTGAACGTGGTGCGGGCCGTCGACAGTGACTTGAGCGAGGAAGCGGTGGAGCTGCGGCACAACATCGGGATTCTGCTGCTCGCCCAGGGCCAAGCCGCCGAAGCCCGGCAGGTCCTCGAACCGCTCCATCAGGACATGTGCATGGTGTTCGGCCCCGACGACGAGATGACCGTCGAGATCGCCGCGGCGCTGACCCTGATCCGCCTGGACCTCGACGGCGACGCTGCCAGGTAAGCCGCTCGTACACCTCGCAGGCTTGGCAAGGCCATCGCCTGGCGATCAAACAGCGCGCCATCCTCGCTGCAACGCTTGTGAGGTACGGAACACGCACACCTGCATCGAGGCCCTTCGGCTCCCCTGTGCCGGTCGCGTTGTTCGCGCGGCGTCCGGCCGTCACCCCGAGGCCCGGCGACCTCGCTCACCCAGCGCCGTCCAGTGCGCTCGAACCTTCGGCGGGCATCCCTTCCACCTCATCGCTGCGGTCCTTGGGAGCCCATGCAGGAGCAGACCGCGAAAGGCCGAAACCGAGGACGCGTATCGGCCGTTCAGGGCACCAGGGACAGGGCACGCCGAGGCTCCGATGCGGCCCGCTGGCCGCCGCCGACGACCATCGTCATGGTCAGGCCGAAGAGCATCTTGTTCATCTCGTCCGGCGTGAGGCTCAGCTCGGCGGCCACCGCCGCCGGTTTCATCCCCGTGGAGCGCAGGCCCTGGAAAACCTTGGTGAGCACCTGGGACGTCTCCCGCTTCTTCATGCCTGCGGGCTCCGCCTTGCGGTAGCCCCGCTGGCTCAGCTCGGTGCAGGCGGAACGGTACTGCCAGTCGGTGAGGAGTCCGAGGTCGTGCATGCGGTAGGTCAGGGCCATCGCGGACACGTTCCAGATGGCCTTGCCCTTGAGGATCTGATCGACGTGGGCCCCAGCCGGCATGTGGCCCAGCACGCTCGAAGCAGGCATGAGGAAGGCACTGGCGAAGTCGTTCGCCTGGCGCTCGGCCTCAGGACCGGCACACTCTCGGTCGCTGCCGTGCATAACGAGATGTCCGAGTTCGTGGGCGGCGTCGAAGCGGCTGCGCTCGGCGGACTTCATCGTGTTCAGGAAGACGAACGGGGTCCTCCCGCGCCAGACAGCAAAGGCGTCGACTTCCGCGTAGTCGGGCGCGAGCGAGAAGACTCGGACGCCGTACGCCTCCAGGAGGTGCACCATGTTGGGGGCTGGGGAGCTCCCCAGCCCCCACGCCGTGCGGACCATCTCGGCCGCGGTCTCGGGGTCGGGCTTGCCGAGAGAGGGAATGTCGGCAACCGGCAGACGGAAGCGTTCCTCGATCCAGTCATAGAGGAGCGCGGCCAGCGTGCCGGCGGCACGCGCGGCATCAAGAGTGCGGGCCGGAGTCCTGCTTCGAGCACGCCACGAGATGCCCTCAGCGGGCAGCTCGTCGAGCTCCGGACCGGTGAAGAAGTCTCCCGGGAAGCCGAGCGCGCCTGCGAGCCGCTCCACGGTGGTACGTCGGGGTGCCGTCCGGCCGGTCTCATAGTTGGACAGGCTCTGAAGCGAGACCCCCGCCAGTTGGGAAAGCTCGGCGAGCGTCAGGCCCCGGCGCTTTCGGGCCAGCGTGATGCGGGACGGGGTCACCATGGTGAGACTGCCTCGGGATCCGGATGGTGCGGGTGGGGCGGCCAGTATCGCGGCCACCCCACATGATGGGCCTCAGCGAAACTCGACGGAGATGTCGATCTCGTCGGGTCCATCTTCGTCCGACAGTTCGATTTCGTCCATCTCGATGACCGGCAGCAGTATCCGCTGCTCCCACTTCACGACGAACCCGCGATCGACCTGACCTGGCAGCGACAGCTCGCTGTGGATCCGCACCCCGCCCTCGGCCTTCACTCGGTACGAGACCAGGAACCAGGTCTTGAGTTTCAGGGCCTCGTCTTCATCGAGGAGGACTTCGTTCGGATCGACGGGCGGCGGAAAGAGCCCGAGCTGCACGTTGTGTTCGGCGGCGCGCTCCGTGGCGGCGCCCCTCTTGTGGAGGTTGGTGGGGTGGAGGCTCGCGCTACCGGTGGCCGCGTCGCCAACCATGGTGCCGATGGCGAGCGTCTTCTCCGGGTTGCAGACGAGTTCGAGATGGTCGTGAAGAAGCCGCTTCCACCCCTCGTGGCGGATGTGCGCTTCCCTCAGCATGCGCACGTGCTCCTGATAGGCGCGCGTCCCGGCAGTGTTCGCCGGATGGTTGGGGGTGGCCGTTCGCCGCGCCGCCTCGCCGGCATACAGAGGCGGGTGCAGGTACTCCAACTTCGTTCCCAGCGCCGCCAGCTGGGCATGGACGCCTTGGGACACGGAGCCTCCGATGATTGGGCAGGAAGTTATAAGGAGGCTACCGCAAACGAGGCGTCAGTTTTATAAGTTCTCCCTCCACGAGCCTTAAGATGATGCGTAGTTGACGCCCACCGAATGTTGCCGACCCAAGCACGGCTTCAGAGCACGCCACGGCCCGCTTGGTCGCCGGCCCGACCAAGGAACCCTGTGACTCAGCAGACCAACGGCCCCTCCCAGGAACTCAGGCCGGCGTTCGACTCGATGACCCTGCTGGTCGCGGCGGTCATCGTCCACGACCGGACCGCCCATCGCGTCGCGCTCCTCCAGCGCGGCAAGAACGCCAAGTTCGGCCCGGGCATGTGGGACCTACCTGGCGGCAAGAGCGAGCCCGGCGAACCCATCACCGAAACCGCGGTCCGCGAGCTCTACGAGGAGACCGGACTCACGGTGAAAGCCGACTCGCTCGAGGTCGTTCACGTCATCCACGGCGCCTGGGGCGTCGAGGCTCCCAACGGTTACCTAGCGGTCGTCTTCGCCACTCACGAGTGGACCGGCGAGCCCGAGAACCGCGAGCCCCACAAGCACTCCCAGGTCCGCTGGGCCCATGTCGATGATCTGCCGGGCGAATTCGTCCACACGTCGGGCAATGCCCTACTAGCCTTCCTGCACGGCGGCCCCCAGGTCACGCTCCGAGGGTGGTCGTAGACCCTGGAGGCAGGAGAGAGCGATGTCCGATTCACCTTGGGACGCCGCGCTGTCGCCCATGAAGCCGTTCCACCCCTTCAATGACGTCGGCGAGCCGGTCGGTCTGCACCACGGGCAGGTCGGCGGTGTGCCGGACACGGAGGTGCCCGGTGAGGTGAGTCCCTGCGGTGCGTAGACAGCGGCCGGCCCCTGAAGAGCGACAGCGAGCGCGCCTTCCACCGGGCCGAGCACCTCCAGCAGATCCCGCAAGACACCTCCGAGTCGGTCCACAGCCAGTTCGACCCCAGCCGCTGGAGTCGCCGCATGATCGCCTACGGCGTCGAGCGTCAGAAGATCTCCGTACTGGGCTTCGCCCCCTCGCGGAACGCCACCAGCCACCGGATCCGCCTTGAGGCCCGCAGCAACGCCAACAGAGCTCCGCACCGCCTGACTCGCGCCTCACCCCGATGACGGCCGCACCCACCCCAGGGTGCAGCCGTCGCACCATTTGCGCCCCCACAGGGAGCAAGCAGCCAGAACGGACGTCCGGGCCGCCCCTCCCAGGCTCCGCAGCGCGCCCAGCCTCCGCGCCCACCACCCCAGGCGCTCAGAATCCCCAGGTCACGACCACGGCGTCGCCTCAGCCCCGTTCCTGCCACAATCCATGCGACCACTCCCAGCACGATCCGCTACGCTGTCAGCGGTCAGTCGACTACCAGGCGTGTGCCGGGGAAAGTGTCCGCGAGGACACCTCCGACCCGGGCGGGCGCACGTCATCTGACCAGCACGCTTGTCGAAGCGGATCGGGTGATCCCTCTGGGGTTTCCGGCAACGTTTCCGGCAAGGCCCCGCCTTCGTAGCTCAGGGGATAGAGCACCGCTCTCCTAAAGCGGGTGTCGCAGGTTCGAATCCTGCCGGGGGCACCAGAGAGAACGGCCCGGAGCGATCACGCTCCGGGCCGTTCTGCTGCGCTAGGGGGTGGCGAGGGCGCGGGCGATCGGGGTCCCGGTGCGTCGGGCGTACGTGAGCCGTTCGCGCACCTCGCGCAGGGTCCGGGGCCGGTAGCCGGGTCCGCAGCCGCAGCAGCCCTGCCGGAAGTCCAGTCCGGCGTGGAGCAGGACGGAGACGACCCTCCAGGCGTCCCGGTCCCGCTGCGGCGGGGCCTCGAAGGCGTCACCGGCGAGGAGCATCTCCCGACGGCATCCCGGGCAGCGGTACGTCCGCGGCTCGGAGTGCTTGAAGGAGACGCGGCACGAAAGGCAGACGTACGCGGAGCGGTGCGGCATCCGGCCACTGTCCGTCGCCGGGCCGGTGCACCGCCACCGGATTTCCCGTGCGCCGACCGCCCCGGCGGCCCCTCTCCTCGCCCGCCGTGATTAACAGAATTAATTCTGCGGTTTTAGTCGGACGGTAAGGTCTGTCGCCTTTTTGTTCGACGGAATTCAAGCCAGCGCGAGCGGCAAGGTGACCGGAACGACACTGGGCCGGTGGGGCGTTCCGCTTTTAGTGTTCTCGCCCATGGAGCTCACCATTGATGCGATTGTCGGTGGAGTCGCGCTCGACGGCGGCGTCAAGGCAATCTCGATGCGGCTCATCAAGCAGTGCGCGGCCCCGGATCGCAACCGGCTCAGTGCCGATCTGAGTCATCAGATCACCCGGGAACTCGAAAGCCTCGGGTTGGTCACCTTCCCCCGGCGGCTCCCCACGTCCGAGAACGCGACTGTCTGGGTCATGGCCGCCGGTCATCCGCTGGCCCAGGTGGTGCTGATCGCCTCCGCCTACGCGTCCCTCGACCGGAGCGGCCGGAATCCGCTGCCCGAACTGTTCGAGAAGTACGCCCTCGCGCGAGACGGACTGCTGTGATCCGACCGGCGCGGCACGCCGGATCGAGCGGATTCCAGAGTTGAGTTAAGAGCTTGAATCTTTAGGTGTTAAGTAACTTCGGAGGTCACCTGCCCATGCCCGTGAACACCCCCCAGTCCCTCACCGTCACCTGGGGCTCCGAGACGGTCATCGTCTCCAGCATCGATCGCGACCTCCCGGCTCCGGGCGAGCCCTCCGCGCGGGGGGAGGCCATCGCCGCCGGTGCCGCCAACCCGCAGACCCTGCTGCCCGACGGGGCCTGGCGGGCCATAGCGCGGGCGACCACGGTGCCCGAGGGCATCGCCCTGCAGCTGCGCCCGTCCACGGGGGATCCGGGCGGGCTGCTGCTGGAGGAGAACGTCGAGGGCGCCACGCTGCGTTCGGTGGTGACGCGGGTGCACCTGAGCGAACTGCTGCCGGGCATCCAGCCCCGGACCGGCATGGAGGTCAACGAGGTACCCGACCCGCAGGTGGAGGGGCTGACGCGGGCCGGGCGGCCGTGCGCCGTCGTGCGCTACCGGTACAAGGACTTCGGCCACCTGAAGGACCACGTCTGGCAGACCCTGCACGGCACCCTGTCGATCAACAGTTACGCCTCCTCCATCCTGGCCCGGAAGGTGACCAGGAGCCTGATCACGCACCCGGTCGAGATCACCTTCGAGGACGGCACCCCGTCCTTCCACGGCCTGGTCGTCCGCGACGGCATCACCCGGCTGGCCAGCGCCTGGAACGTCCTCGCCGGCCCGGACGCCGACGCCGCCAGGACGGCGGAGCACGCGGTCGGCTCGCTCTTCGGCGGCGTCCGCCCGGACGCCGGTGAGGCCGCCCCCGCGCTCGACGAGCGGCTCGCCGAGCACCGGGAGCAGTGGCGTGAGGGCATCCGCAAGGAGTTCGCGCACGAGATGGGCCTCCTGGAACCCGGACTGCGGGCCGCGCAGATCGCCCAGACGTTCGTGGTGCCCGCGCAGATCGCGGTGGGAGCCCAGCACCACCCCGGCCACCCGCTGGCCCCGGAGGACCTCTTCGACGACGCGATCCGCTCGATCCTGGCGAGCGTCCACGTCGACTTCAAGGTGTGGGACGACGCGGCCCAGCACGTCGAGGTCATCACCCGCGCCCTCAAGCGGGTCATCCAGCAGGGCGATTCGCCGGTCCCGGCCGAAGACCTCCAGGCCGTCTACGGGCTCGCCGTCGGCCGGACCTCGCCCGACGAGCTGCCCACCGCGTTCCGCGACCGGACCATCCCCGGCACCCCGCTGTGGCGCAGCGTCTACCTGGTCCACGCGCTCACCCGGGCCGGGCTGTTCGAGCAGCTGAAGGACCAGGCCAAGGCCATCAAGGGCGGTCGGCGGATGGCGCTGAAGGGGTTCGCGGAGCTCCTGGGGCCGCTGGTCGACCTGCCGTGGCGCAGTCACAAGCGGGCCGTGACCAAGCAGGCCCGGAACGCGTGGAGCAACGGCGGTGTCCTCACCAACGACGTGATGCTGGACTGGGACCCCGTCCCCACCGGCGACTTCACCTCGCTGATCGGGCCGGCCTCGCGGGGGGACCTGAACGCGCGCTGCACCCTGGCCGTCGCCGGAGGCATCGCCCTGATCGCGGACAAGCTGCTGACGCGCAACGTCGGTTCGGCGCTGGGCGCCCCGAAGGAGAAGGGCGGGGTCCCCTTCCGCTCGGACGTGAACCAGGTGGTCCAGGACCTGTCCCGGCAGGACAACGAGCTGGGGCTGTGGACCCTCGCGCTGGCGGCGAACGGCTTCCGGGGCGACGCCCTGCCCGAGAACGCCGTCACCCTGCGCCAGCTGATCCGCAAGGATCCGGACGCCGGGGCCCCGGGCCGGACGTACGTCCATTTCAGGGCGGACCTCGCGCAGCCCGACCGGATCGCCCGGGACGAGAACGGGGTCCCGGAGCAGCTGTACCAGTGGGACGTGGTCGCCGCGTCCGACGAGGCGCGGGCGAGGGCGGCGGCCCCGGCGGGTACCGGCTCGCCGGGCGCACCCGTCGGCGTACCCGTCGGCGCACCCGTAGGCGGACCCGTCGACGCCTCCGCCGCGTCGCCGGAGGGCACGGCGGACGGGGCCGGTGGGCAGGGCGCCGCGGCCGTCTTCCTGGCGCCCGCGGGCGTGGACGGCCGGCCCGCGAGCCGGCGGGCCGCCGACGACCGCAACGTCCTGCGCACGAGCCTCTCGGCCGCCCACGACGCGCTGGAGCGGCTCAAGCTGCTGGAGCCCGAGGTGGGCGCCCACACCCCGGTGATCCCGCTGCCCGCCCTCGAAGAGCTGAACCGGATCCTGGTCGGCCTCAGCGCCGACATCGAGTACCTGCGGCGGCGGATCGAGGACCTGCACGAGGACGACGCGGAGGAGGGAGAGGAGGGAGAGGACGGCCAGGAGGGCTAGGGCGGCCAAAAGGCCAGGAGGGCCGGTACGGCCCGGGTGGGGGGGAGCGGCGGCCCTGGTCAGGAGGGACGGAAGCCCTCCCGGCCGGGCCGGGAGGGCGAAGTGCGTCATGACCGGGGCAGGGGGCGCGTCAGGCAGCGCCGGTCAGCTGAGGCCTCTGCTGCGCTCGCCGATCCGGTCGCCCTGGGGAGTACCGGCCCGCTTCAGGGACGCCTTGGTGTGGACCCCGCCCTTGACTTTGGTCCGGACCGGACCCTCGAAGCCGTGACCACCCGGTGCGTGGGGCAGCTGGAGGCGTTCCGACGCCTTCGCGATCGCCGCCTGGACGTCCTGCTTCTGCTCTTTGCTCATCCCGTCGTCAACTCCCTCGGGAAGCACCCAATCGGACTACTGGGATCGTATGCAGATATACGGACCAATGCACCCGGACCATGCGTAAAGAATGCTGGATCAAGGCCGTGGCGCGGCCGGCCGCTTCGGGCTGCCCACGGTGGCCCGGATCAGCTCCTCCGGGCAGGGCGTACCCCGCGGGAGCTGGTACTTCGCCGCCACCCGGTACTCCCCCGGCGCCGGCGCCAGCAGCTCCGTCCAGGTGTCCCCGGCGGCGTCGGGGGCCGCCTTGAAGAGGCACCCGGACGTGTTGGCGTACTCCTTGGGCGGTGTGCCCGTCCCGGCCGCGGCGGTACCCCGGGCCTTGGACGCGGGGGTCTCCCGCGGGGGCTCGACCGCCTTGCCCCGTGCGTCCACCAGGCCCAGCCAGGGCGAGTGGGGGATCCGTACGAGGACCCGGCCGGGGGCCTTGACGTCGATGACCAGCTGATCGGCGCCCGCCCGCACCACGTCGGCCGGTCCGGACACCAGGTCCGTCGGGTCGGCCACCCGGAACAGCCGCCAGTTCTCGTCGCCCCACACCTCGTGGAGGTACGGGAGTCCCGCGTGCACCAGCTTCGCCTCGGCCTCCCCGCCCGAGTCGGGTGTGTCGGCGGGCAGCACCACGTAGTGGACGGCCCAGCGCTCCAGCCAGGCCCGGTAGCGGTCGGCGGTGAGGGTGCCGTCGTAGAAGAGCGGGTTGCGCTCCAGGTCCGCCTGCCGGTTCCAGCCGCGCGCGAGGTTGACGTACGCGGGGAACGCCGAGGATTCGCGGTGGCTGCTGGCGGGGACCACCTCGACCCGGCCCCGGTCGGCACCCTCCTTGCCGAGCCGGTCGATCAGCGGGGCCAGCTCCCGGTTCCAGGCGGCCACCGGGGTGGTACGGACGATGTCGGTGACGCTGTTGGTGGTGATCCAGGCGGTCAGCCCCACGAAGGCCGCCAGCACCGCGTACCGGCGCCGCGAGCGGGGGGCGGTGTACGGGAGGGCGGCGAGCAGCACCGCACCGCCGAAGAGCATGACCAGCCGGGTCACGTTCGAGCCGACCTGGGAGTCGATCGCCCAGGTCAGGAACACCCCGAAGGTGTAGACGGCGGAAGCGATCCGGACCGTCTTCCATCCCTTGGGCACCAGGAAGACGAGGGACAGGCCGAAGAGGAAGGGCAGCCAGGCCGAGCCCAGCTTCATCGGCTGCGTACCGGAGAAGGGGAACAGCCAGGCCGACAGCCCCACGACGGCCACCGGGGCCAGACCCAGGGCGTACGCGCCCGGCCGCCGCCCGCTCAGGAAGAGCGCGGCCGCGATCACCCCGAGGAACAGCCCCGCGACCGGGCTCGCCGCGGTCGCCAGCCCGGCGAGCGGCGCGGCGACGGCGGCCTTGGCCCAGCGTCGCCGGGCCCACCTGCGGGGCCAGCAGAAGACGGCGGCGACGGCCCCGAGCGCGAACAGCACCCCGAGCCCGAAGGTGACCCGGCCCGACAGGGCGTTGCACAGCAGCCCGTAGACCCCGGCCAGGGCCGGCCACAGGGGGCGGCGGACGGCGCCCCGGCAACGGGTCAGGATCAGCGCGAGGAGCCCCGCCGAACAGGTGCCGGCGATCATCATCGTGGTCCGGACGCCGATCATGTGCATGACGTACGGGGACACGATGCTGTACGAGACCGGGTGCATGCCCCCGTACCAGGCGAGGTTGTACGCGGTGTCGGGGTGCCGGCCGACGAACTCCGCCCACGCGTCCTGCGCCGCCAGGTCCCCGCCGCTGTTGGCGAAGCTGAAGAACCACACCACGTGCAGGACGGCGGCCACGGCGACGGCCACGGCCACCGGGTTCCGGTGCGCCCGTGCGAGCAGGCCGGCGCCTATGCCGCCCGGCCCGGGGGACGCCCCGGCCGGCTCCTGTCCCTGCCCGTGCTGCTCATGCTGCTCAGCGGTGGTCACAACCGACGCTCTCTCCCCGACACGACACGTGAGTCCCGCCCCGGCACCCTAGACGCGCCGCGGCGCCCCGGGGTTGCCCGGGGCGCCGCGGCGACGCACCTGCGATCGGATCAGCCGATACGGGTCAGCTTGCTGCCGGCGCCCGGCGCGACCAGGTCCCGCTGGAGCGCCACGGGCACCTTCACCTGGCTGGCCCCCTCGCCGACGGTCAGCACCCCGACCTGGGTTCCGGCCTTGGCCGTCTCCGGGATCTTGGTGCCGCCGTCGCCGAGCTTGAGGGCGACGGTCAGCGAGGACCAGCCGATGGCCTGGACGTCGGCGGTGGCCACGACCGGGGTGCGGCCGCCGAGGCCGTCGTCCACGTACCCGACGACATCGCCCTTCTTCACGACGGTCGCGCCCTCGATGGCCTTCTGGGTGGGGATCAGCAGCGTCCGGCTCGCGGCGATGACGCTGTCGATGATCGGCGGCTTGTGCTGGCCGAGGACGGCCCCGACGATCAGCTGGTTGGTGTCGCCGACCTTCTTGTAGGCGGCGAAGAGCAGGTTCCCGCCGGCCTTGGTCGTCGTACCGGTCTTGATGCCGAGGGACTCGTTGAACGGGACCAGGCGGTTCCAGTTCGGCCACGTCTTGCCGGTCTGGTCGGTCCAGCTGGGCATGCGGGTGATGTCCACCAGCGCCGGGATCTCGACGATCTTCAGACCGAGCTTCACCTGGTCCTCGGCGGTGCTGACCGTGGTCGCGTCCAGGCCCGAGGGGTCGGTGTAGGTGGTGTTCGTCATGCCGAGTTCCTTGGCGGTGTCGTTCATCTTCTTGACGAACGCCTCCTGGGAACCGGAGTCCCAGCGCGCGAGGAGCCGCGCGATGTTGTTGGCCGACGGGATCATGAGGGCGGCGATCGCGTCGTACTCCGAGATCTTCTCGCCCTCCTTGACCGTGTTGAGGGTGGACTCGTTGTCCGACTTGTCCTTCTGGCCCTCGGTCTCGGCGGTCTTGTCGATGTCGATCATCGCGCCCTTCTCCCCCTTCTTGAAGGGGTGGTCGCGCAGGATGATGTACGCCGTCATCGACTTGGTGACACTGGCGATCGGCACGGGCTTCTGCTCACCGGACGAGCCGATGGTGCCGAGCCCGGCGGCGGCCATGGAGGCCTGCCCCTCGGTGGGCCAGGGCAGATCGGGCTTCCCGCCCGGGAAGGTGTACGCGGCCTTCGCGGTCATCGCCAGCTTCGGCGCGGGCAGCGGGCGCACCAGCTGCGCGACGGCGAGCAGGACGGCCAGGAGCAGCACGATCGGCGCGTAGATCTTGAACCGCCGGACCGTGGTGCGCAGGGGGCTCGGCGGCGGGGGCGGGTTGTTGGTGAGGTCCGCCAGCATGTCGAGCGGCGGGCGCGGGGGCAGCGGCTGCTGGGTGGTGCGCTCGCTGGAGTCCAGCCGGCCGGCCGCCGCCGGCGGGGCCGGGGGCGTCGCGAACGGCTTGGGGGCGGCGGGTGCGGGCTTCGGCGTCGCGGGCGCGGGCGTCGCGGGCTTCGGCGGGGCCGGCTGGTCGTCTCCGCGCAGCGGCACGAAGGTGCTGGAGCGCGCCCCGCCCTGCGCGGCGTCCGCGGGCTTCTTCTGCTCGGCCGGGGCGGAGCCCGGCTTGACGGCCCGGAAGACGGCCGTGCGCTCACTGTCGCCGTCGGCCGCGCCGCCCGCCCCGCCCGCGCCGCCCGCCTTCCGGGCGTCGGCCGGCTTGGCCCCGCGGGGGTCCTGCGCGGGCTTCTTGTCCTCCACGGAAGCGGAACCGGAGCCGGAGCCGGAGCCGGAACCCGAGCCCGAGCCCGGCTTCACCGTGCGGAACACGGCGGTGCGCTCGCTGTCCGCAGCGGCGGGCTTCCCGGCCCTGTCCGCCGGGTCTGTGGGGGCCGCCTCGCCGGCCTTGTCCGCAGCATCGACCTTGTCGGCCCCGTCAGCCTTCCCGGCGTCGGCCGGCCCGGCCCCGCGCGGGTCCTGCGCGGGCTTCTTGTCCTCCGCCGGAGCGGAACCGGGCTTCACGGTACGGAAGACGGCCGTACGCTCGCCGTCGCCCTTCCCGGGCCCGTCGGCGGGCTTCTTGTCCTGCGCCGAACCGGAATCGGGCACGACGACGCCGAACGCGGTGGTCCGTACGTCCGCGGACGGCTTCTTCGGCTCCGCACCGCGCGGATCGGCCGCCGGCTTCCCTTCCTCCACGGAGGAAGACCCCGGCTTCACCGTACGGAAGACGGCCGTACGCTCCCCGTCGCCCTTGCCGGCCCCGCCGGCGGGCTTCTGCGGCTCTCCGCCGCGCGGGTCCTGTGCGGGCTTCTTGTCCTCGGTCGAAGCGGAATCCGTCTTCAGCGTGCGGAAGACGGCCGTGCGCTCGCCGTCACCCTTCCCGGGCCCGTCGGCGGGCTTCTCGTCCTGCGCCGAACCGGAATCGGAATCGGGCACGACGACGCCGAACGCGGTGGTCCGCACGTCCGCGGACGGCTTCTTCGGGCCGCCGGAGGTCTCCGAGGGGGCCGAGCCCTGGCGGACCACTCCGGGCGCGGCCGGCTTCGCGGGGGCCGCCGGAGCGGGGGACGGCTCCGCGACGGTGGCCGCCTTGCCCGCGCCGGTCCCGGCGCCCGGGCCGGAACCCGAGTCCGGGCCGGAACCCGAGTCCGGGTCCGACTCCGTACCCCCGCCGCCGCCGTCACCGTCCGTGTCGGCTTCCGCGTTCGCGTCCGCGTCGGCGGGCCGGTCCGCCGGGCCCGTCGGCTCGGCGGTCGCGACCCATGCGGCCACGGCCTCCTTCAGCGGGTCGCGCCGCGGCGGCGGCTGGAAGACCGAGAGCCTCGGGTCCTGTTCCGCGGAGGAGGACTTCGCCGTTCCCGACGTTCCTTCATCTACCGACTTGTCGGGGGACTCGCCCGCCACCGTTCCTCCTCGATCGCCGTCCGGTCGCTGTCCGAACCGTCTAACAGTGTCCCGTCTAGGGGGCATCGCCCCTGTGCTAGACGAGAACGACATAGCTGCAGGTTCCCCCGCAAAGCGGCCAGGCGCTCTCGACAGATGAATGTGAGAGGCGTCACCCTGTCACTCATCCACGCGGGGAGGCATGGATGGGCAGGAGCCGCAGAACAATTCCAGAGGAGCTTCTGCTGCTCGCCTTGGACCCGGCCACGGGAACCACGGCGCAGCCGCAGTCGCTCGACCTCGGCCTGGCCGGGGCACAGCTAGTGGAGCTGGCTCTGGCAGGACGGATAGCCCCTGACGGGGATCGTATCGCCGTGGTGATGCCACGGCCGACAGGAGATCCGACTTTGGACTCCGCACTGGAACTGCTGCGCAGGCGCGGCAGCCCGGTCCGGGCCGTCCACTGGATCGGCGGACCCCGGCTGGGGCTCCGCCAGATTTACCTCGCCCATCTGGAGCGCTGCGGCATGGTGCATGCCGTCGCGGGACAGATGTGCGGGGTGTTGCCGACGACTCGCTACCAGGCGACCGACACGGCGATCAGCCGGGAGATCCGTGCCCGGCTCGACAGTGCGATCCGCACCGGTGTACCCCCGGACCCGCGGACCGCGGCGCTCGCCGCACTGGCCCACGCGGTCGGACTCGGCAAGCACCTGTACCCCGGCAACGAGGGGCGGTCGTCACGGTCCCGGCTGCGGGACCTGATCCGGCACGACCCGATGGGCGGTCTCGTGGCGCACGCCGTGATGGACGTCCAGAACGGCGTGGCCGCCCAGCCGCGCCGCGACCGGGCTCCGGCCCAGCCGCCCGCCGCCCGGGCCACGGCGAGCAGCGGTGTGCCGCTGCAGCCGCGCCGGACGGGTGCGATGGCACGGGCGGCAGCGCACTAGGGACGGACCCGCAACACCCGTACAGGCAGCACGCACAGGCCCCGTGACACCCCTTGATCCGCCGCACGGGGCACAGATCGCCGCGACCGGAGGTCCCCCAAGGACCGGCGCGGAAGCCGCCCGCACGCGGGGTGGCGTGACCGGTGAGCCGGTCCCGCCACCCCGCGTGTCTGCTTTTCCCAGCCGTTCCCCAGCGCCGTCGCACCCTTCGGTGGCAGTCTGCTGAACAGCAGACACGCAGAGAGACCACGACAGAAGAAGGCGGAGGTGCCGTATCCGTGGCGTCCAATGTCAATCCCACCGTCCGACGCCGCCGACTGGGCATGGAATTGCGCAAGCTGCGCGAGGACAAGGGCATGACGGCCGAACAGGTCGCCGAACGCCTCCTCGTCTCCCAGTCGAAGATCAGTCGGCTGGAGAACGGCCGCCGGTCCATCAGCCAGCGTGACGTCCGCGACCTGTGCGAGGTGTACGAGGTCGAGGACCCCCGGCTCGTGGACTCGCTCATGCAGATGGCCAAGGACTCCCGCCAGCAGGGCTGGTGGCACGCCTTCGGGGACATCCCGTACAGCGTGTACATCGGGCTGGAGACCGACGCGGCCAGCCTGCGCACCTACGAACCGCAGATGGTCCCCGGTCTGCTCCAGACCCCGGAGTACGCCCAGGCCCTCATCCGCGGGGCGCTGCCGGAGACGGCGCCCGCCGACGTGGACAAGCGCGTCCAGGTCCGCATGCACCGCCAGAAGCGGCTCTCGGAGACGGACAACAACAATCCCGACGTCGGGCCGCTGCGCCTGTGGGCGGTGATCGACGAGGCGGCGCTGCGCCGGCACGTGGGCGATCCGCAGTTGATGATCCGGCAGCTGGAGTACCTGATAGAGCAGTCGCAGCAGCCGTACATCACGGTGCAGGTGATGCCGTTCTCGATGGGCGCGCACCCCGGTGTGAACGGGCAGTACGCCATTCTGGAATTTCCGGACGCCTCCGACTCGACGGTCGTCTACATCGAGGGCGTCACGAGCGATTTGTACCTGGAGAAGGCCAACGACGTTCAGAAATACAGCGTGATGTACGAGCACCTGCGTGCCCAGGCCCTCAATGTCGACCAGACCAGGCAGTTCATCGGCGAGATCATCGACCACTACGCGGGCAAGACGGGAAAGTGAACCCGGTGACCTGACGGTCCGAGGGCCTGATGCGGCGAGGGGGCCGGTACCGTACACCGTCGGTCCCCGGCCGGAAAAGGCCTGACCGGAATATGCCACCCGGTCGAGTGAATGCCTCCTTCGGGCCTCGGGAGGTGCCGGTAGCGTCGATCACGTCGGTCAGGGAATGGACCGGCACGCAACCGGAACTACTCGCTGAACCGGAGAGAAACATGGCAATTCGTCAGGGCGCCACGGAAAACTGGACCAAGTCCTCCTACTCCGGCGGAAACGGCGCCTGCGTCGAGGTCAAGTCCCCTGCCGTGGAAGCGATCGCGGTCCGCGACTCCAAGGTGCAGGACGGCCCGTCCCTCACCTTCGCGCCGTCCTCCTGGACCTCCTTCGTCACCGACGTCGTCGCGGGCCGGTAAGGGCGCCTCGCCTGAACACCGAAGCGCCCTGTCCGATGCCAGGTCCGATACCGGGTCCGGCGCCGGATCCGACGGCCGGTCCGGCAGCGCCGACCAAAGCCCCCTCGACCGGCCCGCCGTCCTGGCCGAGGGGGCCCGGTCATGTCGGGGACCTCAGCGCAGCAGGTCCACGTAGCGGTCGGTGCCCGGCACCGTCGGGATGAACGGCGCGACCAGTTCCACCCGCCCCAGCCCCGATCGCGCGACCTCCGCGTCCAGCCCCAGGAAGCGGTCCCAGCAGGTGCGCGGGTCGGCTTCGAGGAACCACAGCAGGGTGAGCCGGGTGTCGACCCCTTCCACCTGCTTCACGTAGGTCATCCGGTCGCCGGGCAGCGGCGTCGGCCGGAAGACGGTCACCATCGCCGCCGGTGAGCCGCTCAGCCGTCGCGGCAGGTCCCGGGAGCGCAAACGTTCCAGCAGCTCCGCGCGTCGGCCGGGGTCCTCGGCGTCGACGACCTGGAGCACGAGCCCGGCGTACGGGTGGTCGAGGGCGTGGAAGTCGCGGGGTCCGGCGGCCCCGTCGCGGTAGACGGTCGCCTCGTGGTCCTGGAAGGCCGTGAAGACGTGGGTGCGCTCCTGGTGGACCCGGCCGTCCCGGTTGAGGCGCTTGTTGATGCCGACGGTCCACTTCATGTGCTCGTCGTAGCGGCCCTCGGTCACCCAGTACGTGGAGAGGTAGCAGCCGGCGGTGACGGGGGTGGCGACCGCCGACTTCTCCGGGTAGCGCAGTTCTTGGAGGTCGCGGGTGGCGACCCAGCGGCGGCCGGCGTACATCCAGGGCATGGCCATGGCGCCGGCGTAGTAGTGGTCGTCCTCGTACCAGCGGTTGTACGCGTACTCGTGGCCCGGGTGGGGTTCCACCATGGTGATGAGGGCGTGGCCGGGGCGGACCCCGTACGGGCCCACGGCCGCCAGCTCCGCGTAGTCCCCGGCCCGGGTGTCCTCGGGCTCGCGCCCCGGGCCCCGCCGTTCCCGATCGTCTCTGGTCGTCATGGCACCGGTCTAGCTGATGATGCGTCAGTTGTGGAGGGTGCGTGCGCGGTTCAGCCGGTGGACAGTAGGTGCCATCTACACCTTCCACCGCTAGGCTGCGCGGCACCCGCCACCCGAAGGAGCGCCCATGCCCCTCGACTCCCCCGCCCCGGACGCCACCCCGGACGCCGCCCCGCTCCCGCCCTTCGCCGCCCGAGCGGCCTCCGTGGGCGGCTCGCCCGTACGGGAGATCCTCGCGCTCACCGAACGCCCCGGGGTGATCTCCTTCGCCGGGGGCCTGCCCGCGCCCGAACTCTTCGACACCGCGGGCCTGCGGGCCGCCTACGACGCCGCCCTCACCGGGGCCGGCGCGGCCCGTGCGCTCCAGTACTCCACCACCGAGGGCGCCCCGGAACTGCGCGAGGCCGTCGCCGCGCGGGCCCGCGCCCGGGGCCTGCCCACCACCGCCGACGAGGTCCTGGTCACGACCGGCTCGCAGCAGGCCCTCACCCTGATCGCCGCCACCCTCCTGGAGCCGGGCGACACCGTCCTCGTCGAGAACCCCACCTACCTCGCGGCCCTCCAGTGCTTCGGCCTCGCGGGAGCCCGGGTGATACCCGTGCCCTGCGACGAGCGGGGCCTGCTGCCCGACGCCCTGGCCGAACTCACCGCCCGGGAACGCCCGAAGCTCCTCTACACCGTCCCCACCTTCCAGAACCCGACCGGGCGCACCCTGCCGGGCGGGCGCCGCGCCGAGGTGGCCCGGACCGCGGCCCGCCTCGGGCTGTGGCTCGTCGAGGACGATCCGTACGGCGACCTCCGCTACGAGGGCGACCACCAGCCCTGGATCGCCGCCCACCCGGGCGCCGAGGACCGCACCGCCCTGCTCGGCAGCTTCTCCAAGGTGATGGCGCCGGGGCTGCGCCTGGGCTGGCTGCGCGCCCCCGGCGCGCTGCGGCGCGCGGCGGTGGTCGCGAAGCAGGCCGCCGACCTGCACACCTCGACGGTGGACCAGCTGGCCGCCGCCCACTACCTCGGCGCCGCCGACCTCGACGCCCATGTCGCCCGGGTCCGCGAGGCCTACCGGGCCCGCCGGGACGCCCTCCTCGCGGGGCTGGGCGGGGCGCTCCCGGAGGGCTCGGAGTGGAACCGCCCCGAGGGCGGCATGTTCGTGTGGGCGCGGCTCCCCGAGGGGTACGACGCGGGCGCCCTGCTCAAGTCGGCGGTGGCCCACGACGTGGCGTACGTCCCCGGGGCGCCCTTCTTCACGGGCACCCCGGACCCGCGCACGCTGCGCCTGTCGTTCACCACGCACACCCCGGCGGAGATCGCCGAGGGCCTGACCCGGCTGGGGCGCGCCCTGGGCTAGGCCCGGGGGCGGGCAGTGCGGGGCGCGCCGGGTCCACGGGGTGTGCGCCCGCGCTCCGTCGACCGCGGAAAGCAACTGGTCCCTGTCCCACCAACCGCCGAATTCGTTCGCCACGCGGCAGGCCCGCCCGGTACAACCACCCCCATGGGTACCTGGACGGACGCCTTCCTGGCCCCCGCGGAGCCGGGGCTGCTGATCCCGAGCGAGGACTTCCGGCGGCTCCTGCTCGATCTGGGGCGCGAGCGGGTGGTGCGGATGCCCTGGGTGCTGCTCGCCGGCCGGCTGTGCGCGAACGCGAGCCTGAACTGGGGCAGCGTCAGTGGAATGGCCACACGGGACCCGGAGGCCGGGCCGGGCACCGTCCTGCGCACCGAGGAGCCCTTCTCGGAGAACGTGGACGACGACCCGCCGCCCTGGGGCGACTCCCACGAGGAGGCGCGGGTGCTGGCGCGCGGGGAGTCGATGGACGGCCTGATGGCGGCCCTGCGGACGGCGCCGTACGGCACCGAGGACATTTCCGTCGCCTTCGCCGGGGTGGACTTCGCCAACCCGGCGGTCAAGGACTGGTTCTGGTGGGACGACCGCCTCACGACGGTCGTCTGCTACGCCCTGGCCGGCCCGCAGGAGCGGCCGCTGAAGGCGGAGTTCTACGGGATCCCGCGCGGCCGGACCCACCGGGTGCGCACCTGCCTGGTCCACACGTACAAGATCGTCTCGGGATCCGGTCCGGTACCGGCCGTCGCCTCCGTGGCCGCCCGGCACTTCGGGCCGGATCCGGTCACGGGCGCGACGCGCGACTGAGGGGCGGCGCGGCGCGGGCGGCCGCCCCGGCGGGAGGTCACTCCCCGGCGAGGCAGGCGCGCGTGCCGTGCGGGAGGCGGCCGTCGGTGAGGAAGGCGTCCGCGTATCCGCGTACGCAGGCGGAGGTCCCGTAGCCGGTGTGTCCGTCGCCCTTGTGGTCCACGATCACGGCCGAGCCCAGCCGGCGGGCCGTCTCCTCGGTCCACTCGTACGGGGTCGCCGGGTCGCCGCGGGTGCCGACGAGGAGCATGCGCGGGGCGCCCGGGTGGTCGATCCGGCGGATGAAGTCGGTGCCGGCGGGGCGTCCGTAGCAGGCCAGTACGGTTCCCAGCTGGCCCGGCCCGAAGACCTCCGACACCGCGCGGAACTCCGGCTCCAGGTCCCGGATCTCCCGTTCCACGGCTGCCGGGGCGGCCCGGTCCTCGCTCCGGTCCGGGTCGTCGGCGCAGTTCACGGCGGTGAGGGCGGCCTCGGCGTTGTCGGCGGGGACCGTGGCGGGGCCGTCGCCCGCGTCGGGCACCGGGCCGGTGGGGCCGCCGAGCTGCATCAGGCCGACGGGGTCGTGCCGCCGCTCCGCGAGGGCGAGGGCGTCGGCGAGGGCGGGCCAGGCGGCCGGCGCGTACAGGGCGGTGGCGATGGCGTCGACCGCGTCCTGTCCGGTGAACCAGGAGCCGTCGTCCCCGATGAGCGGGTTCCGGTCGAGCCGCGCGACGAGGTCGTCGACCCGCTCCTTGGCGGTGCGGGTGTTGGTGCCGTAGACGCAGCCCGGACGGTGGGCGCACCAGGTGAGGAAGCGGTCCAGGGCGCGCTGGCGGCCGCGCGCCGAGGCGAGGGCCTGCTCGGCGAGCGGTTCGGCGAGGGTGTCTACCCCGTCGAGGACCATCCGGCCGGTGCGGTGCGGGAACAGGGCGGCGTAGACGGCGCCGAGCCGGGTGCCGTAGGAGAAGCCGAGGTAGTTGAGCTTCTTGTCGCCGAGCGAGCGGCGGATGGCCTCCATGTCGCGGGCCACCTGGACGGTGCCGACGTACGGGAGCACGGGTCCGGAGTGCAGGGCGCAGCGGCGGGCCACGGCGCGCAGGGCGGCGAGCTGGGAGGCGGCGTCGGCCGGGACGCCGTCGCCGACCTCCTGGGAGCCGCCGCAGGAGACGGGTTCGCTGAGGCCGACGCCGCGGGGGTCGAAGGTGACGAGGTCGTAGCGCTCGCCGAGCTTCGCGAAGGTCTCGGGGTCGGCGGCGAGGGAGGTGGTTCCGCGTCCGCCGGGGCCGCCGAAGTTCAGCAGCAGCGAGCCGAGGGGGTGCCGGCCGGGGGCGGTGGCCGGTATCCGGGCGAGGGCCACCCGGATGGTCCCCTTGGCGGGGTCGTCGTGGTCGAGGGGGACGGTCACGTACCCGCACGTCATGCCGTCGGGCACGGGCTGGTCGGGGCAGTCCCCCCACCGTATGGACCCCGCGGCGGGGGACGGGGTCCCGGGCCCGCTCCCGGGTCCGGGGCCCGCGCCGAGGGCGGAGGCCAGCACGACGGCACAGGCCGCGGCGGCCCCGCGCGCACGCAGACGGGCCCGGACGGGGGTACCGGCCCGGCCGGGCGCGCCGGCACGGGGGCGGCCGGGCACGTCGGCACGGGGGCGGCCGGGCACGTCCGTACGGGGGCTGCCGGGCATGTCGGCACGGGGGCTGCCGGGCATGTCGGCACGGAGGCTGCCGGGCACGTCCGTACGGGGGCTGCCGGGCACGTCGGCACGGGGGCTGCCGGGCACGTCTAGACGGGGGCTGCCGGACGCGTCCGTACGGGAACGGCCGGGCGCGCCGGTATGGGAGCGGCCGAGGCCGTGCGAGCGGGTACGGCGGTGGGAACGGTGCACGGCACCCTCCTCGGGTGACCCCCCGGACCGGTCAGCCCAGCTCACCCTAAGCGCGCCCGACCCCACCCGCCCCTCGGCCGCCGCCGCAGGGGTTACCCCCGGCCGGGCGCGGTCCGGAGCCGGGCGCCCGGCCGGGGGCGGCGCCCACAACCCCGCGCCCAGCCTGGAAGCGCCCGTAACCCCGCACCCAGCTGGGGGCGGCGCCCGCAACCCCGTGCCCGGCCCGGGGGGGGCGCCCACAACCCCGCGCCCAGCCGGGGGGAGCGCCCGTACCCCCGCGCCCAGCCGGGGGAGCGCCCACAACTCCGGGCCCGGCCCGGGCCAGGCTCACCGCTGTCTGCGGTACAGCTCCTCGATCTCCCGCTCGTAGTCCCGCGCGACAGCGCCCCGCTTGAGCTTCATCGACGGCGTCAGGTGCCCGCGCTCCTCGGTGAAGTCCCCCGGCAGGACGGCGAAGCGGCGTATCGATTCGGCTCGCGAGACCAGCGCGTTCGCCTCGTCGACGGCCCGCTGGAGGTCGGCGAGCAGGGCCTCGTCGGTGAGCAGCTCGCGGATCGGCACTCCCTGCTTCCTGTGCATCTGCCGCCAGTGCGCCAGTCCGTCCGGTTCGAGGGTGATCAGGGCGGTGACGTACGGCCGGTTGTCGCCGACGACCATGCACTGACCGACCAGCGGATGGGCGCGGAGCCAGTCCTCCAGGGGGGCGGGGGCGACGTTCTTGCCGCCGGAGGTGATGATCACGTCCTTCTTGCGGCCGGTGATGGTGAGGTACCCGTCCGGGTCGAGCTCGCCGATGTCCCCGGTGGCCAGCCAGCCGCCGGGCTGCTGCGCGGCGACGTTCCAGTAGCCGGCGAAGACGTGCGCCCCGCGCAGCAGCACCTCCCCGTCGTCGGCGATGCGCACCGCCGTCCCCGGCAGCGGCCAGCCGACCGTGCCGAGCCGGGGGCGCAGCGGCGGGGTGACGGTGGCGGCCGCGGTCGTCTCGGTGAGCCCGTAGCCCTCGAAGACCTCGATCCCGGCGCCCGTGTAGAAGGCGGCGAGGCGCCGGCCGAGGGGGGAGCCGCCGCTGAGGACGTAGCGGACGCGGCCGCCGAGGGCGGCGCGGACGCGGCGGTAGACGAGCGGGTCGTACAGGGCGTGGGCGGCCCGGGTGCCCATCGGGGGCCGTCTGCCCTCGCTCTGCGCCTCGCCGACGCTCTGCGCGATGCGCGAGGCCCGGTCGAAGGAGGCGGCCTTGCCCATCTTCTCGGCGGTGGCGCGGGCGGTGTTGTAGACCTTCTCCAGGACGTAGGGGATGGCCAGCAGGAAGGTCGGCCGGAAGCCGGCGAGGTCGGCGAGGAGGTCCTCGGTGGCGATGCTCGGCGCGTGTCCGAGCTTGACGCGGGCCCGCAGGCAGCCGACGGCGACCATCCGCCCGAAGATGTGGGACAGCGGGAGGAAGAGCAGGGTGGAGGCCGGGTCCTCGCTGACCGATTTGAACACGGGGTGCAGGAGCTCCACCGCGTTGTCGACCTCGGCGTAGAAGTTGGCGTGGGTCAGCACGCAGCCCTTGGGCTGCCCGGTGGTGCCGGAGGTGTAGACGAGGGTGGCGACGGACTGCGGCGTACGGGTGGACCTGCGGGCGTGCACGATCGCGTCGGGCAGGTGCTCCCCTGCCTTGACGAGCCGGGCGACCGCGCCGGTGTCGAACTCCCACAGGTGCGCGAGCCAGGGCAGGTTGCCGCGTTCGGCGCTGATGATGCGGGCCTGCGCGGTGTCCTCGACGGCGCAGGCCACGGCCCCGGAGTCGTGGATGATCCAGCGCGCCTGGAGGGCCGAGGAGGTGGGGTAGATCGGTACGGTCACCAGCCCGGCGGCCCAGCCGGCGAAGTCCAGCAGCGTCCACTCGTAGGTGGTCCGGGCCATGATCGCGAGCCGGTCCCCCTCCTGGAGGCCCTCGGCGATGAGCCCCTTGGCGACGGCGAGCACCTCGCGGGCGAACTCGGCGGCGGTGACGTCGCGCCAGGTGCCGTCGGGTTCCTTGCGGGCGAGCACGGGCTCGTGCGGGGCCTGGCGGGCGTTCTCGAAGGGGAGGTCCCCGAGCGAGCCGCTCACCGGCATCCCGGCGAGGGCGGGGACCGCCACCTCGCGCACCACCCCGGCGACGGTCGTCTTGACTGGCTCGACCAGCTTCGGCTCGGCTTCCACGGCTGTTCTCCTCGGTCGTTCCGGGGTTACCGCCGGTAATCTACGCACGGGTAACGACCCCGAACACCCCCCGGACCGCTTCTTCACCCACCTCCCACCCCCTGCCCACACCCACCGGCGCGAATCGACGGGCCCGGCGGTGGTCGGTAACCGACCGGCAACAGCCCGCCGGAACGCCTGCGTCGGGCCACCCCCACTGGGCAGAATCCCCCGCGGGGGCCCGGTCGACGGCTTCCGCACTCCCGTCCGCCGTGAGGAGTACGCCGGTGTCGCCGCAGGAAATCCAGTTACCGCTCACCCCGCAGCAGGCCGCCGAGGGCACGATCGTCACCGTCCCCCTGCCCAACGGCACGGCCCGCCTGCGCATCCCGCCGTCCCGCGACGGCGACCTGGTCCGCGCCCGCTTCGGCGACAACGAGGTGCTGCTGCGGGTCCGCATCACGGCGACGGGGACGCCGACGGGGGCACCCCCCACACCGCCCGCACCGCCGAAGAAGTCGAGCCCGCTGGGCTGCCTGCTCGCGCTGGGCGTCGTGGCGGCCGTGATCATCGCCATCGTCGTGACGAACGACGACAAGAGCGACGACTCGAAGAACACGGCCTCCCACACCCCCACGTACGCCGCCCCGACCACCCGGGACCCGTACCCGACCCCCACCTACACCTACGCGCCCAGCACCACCCGCCCCACCCTCCCGACCCTCCCGGCGCTCCCGCTCCCCACCACGGAGGCCGCCCCCACCCCCTTCGACAAGGGCACCTGCCTCAACGGCCGGCTCCCGGACTCCGAGACGGCGCAGCGGGTGGACGACGTCAAGGAGGTCTCCTGCTCGGCGTCGGACGCGCACTACAAGGTCATCCAGCGGTTCCCCTTCTCCTCCGACATGGAGCAGTGCAAGAGCAACCCGGACACGGAGTACGCGTTCTCGTACCGCTACACCCTCAACGGCAGCGTCATCAACCAGTACGTGTACTGCCTGATCGGCCTGGGCTCCTACTCCCGCTCCTGACGTCCCGCCTCCGCGCGGGCCTAACCCCGGCGCACCGCGAGGGAGTTCAGCAGCGCCGCGCCCCGCTCCGCGTCGTTCACGCTGATTGCGAAGTCCTTGCCCTTCGCGCGGATGACCAGGCATTCGCCGCCCCGCAGCATCACCGTCGTGCCCAGGCCGTTGATGCGGTACCCCCAGCCGCCCGCCCGGGCCGGGGTGCGGTGTTCGGCGCGGGCCGATTCGATGTCCCGAGCCGCCCAGCGCCGCACCGGCAGCCCCAGCGGGCCGAAGGCCACCTCCAGGCCGTCGGCCGTCACCCGTGCCCGGACCGACGAGCAGAGCAGCACGGCCAGGGCCGCGGAGCCGGTCGACGCGACCAGCGCCCACGCCGCGGCGTCGGCCAGCCCGGCCAGGGCCGCCAGTACTCCGGCCACCGCCACCAGGCCCAGTACGGCCCCGGTCAGGCGGAGCCACGGGTTGCTCTCGCGGGAGAGCCAGACGAGCCGTTCGCCGTCCGGGATCTCCATCCGGGGTCCGGCGGCGGGAGGTCGTGCCCCGGCCGCGTCCCGGCGGCCCGCCAGGGCCCCGCCGACCGCCGCCAGTACGGCCGCCACCGCGACCCCCACGACCCACGCCGTCACCGACCCGGCCTGCCGCCAGTCCGCCCGGTCCAGGTTGGCCCGTACGATCGCGGCCTGACCCCCGGCCAGCCCCACCCCGGCACCCGCCAGCGTGCCCGCGACCCAGCCGCCGCCCGGCCCCGCGAACCGCCGCCCCAGGACGACCCCGAGCACCACGAGCACCCAGATCAGCGCCGGGAACAGCGCCGCCGCCCACAGCGGCATCGAGCCGTCCGGGGCCCCGGAGCCCGAGGACCAGTGCGTGGCCAGCCGCTCCGGCAGCCGCCCGCTCGCCGCCACCGGCATCCCCACCAGTAGCACCAGCACCCCCGCGGCCCCGCCGGCCACGCCCCACCCCACCCGGTCCTTCACGGCAACTCCCTGATCATCTCGATGAGATCGGCCTTGCTGTACCCGAGCCGCGCCCCGTCCTCCACCAGTCCGCGTACGCGGTCCAGCAGCCCCGAGCGCCCGCCCGCCCCCTCCGCGACGGTCACCCCGCGGCCCCGCCGGAACTCCAGCAGCCCCTCGTCGCGCAGGACGCGCAACGCCCGCAGGACGGTGTTGGCATTGACCCCGAGCGCCCCCGCGAGGTCCCGCGCGGGCGGGATCCGGTCTCCGGGCGCGCATTCGCCGTCGGCGATGGCGCGCCGGAGGGCTCCCGCCACCTGTTCGTGGAGGGGACGTGGGTCCGCGGTGTTCAGCCTCAGCAACATGGTGCTAGTGACCGTAGCACCATCACCACCAACCGGCCAGAAGCGCCGACGGCCCGAATCTCCGTGGACAGCCTCCACCGGGTCGGCCGATAGTGCCGCTCATGAGTTCTCTCGTACGCCACGTGACCTTCGACTGCTCCGACGCCTACGCCCTGGCCCGCTTCTGGGCCGGGGCCCTGGACGGCTCCCTCGCCGACGACGACCACCCGGGCGACCCGGAGGCGCTGGTGACGGCGCCCGGCACCGCCCTCCTCTTCGTCACCGTCGCGGACACCAAGACCGTCAAGAACCGGGTGCACCTGGACCTCCAGCCACAGGACCGCACCCGCGACGAGGAAGTGCAGCGGCTCCTCGCCCTCGGCGCCACCGTCGCGGGCGACCACCGCAAGCCGGACGGCGCCGGCTGGGTGACCATGGCGGACCCCGAGGGCAACGAGTTCTGCGTCGAACGCAGCGCCGCCGAGCGGAAGGCCTGACCGGCCGCCCGCTGCCCCCGCGGCCTGCCGGAACTGCCCTGCCGGACCTCCCGGCCCACGCAGGCTCTGCTTCTTCGGGCAGCCCTTCCCACAGGCCCGCGCCGGGCGCCGGGAGGAGCCGCGAACCGACCCTAGGGTGAACGGGCGTACGGGAACCGACCGACCAACGGTTCCCGGCGCCGCACCGAAGGGGCTGTTCCACCATGAAGAAGCTGAAGGCGATCGCCGTCGCGGCCGCAGCCGTCGCCGGACTGACCGTCGCCGCCACCCCGGCGCAGGCGTCCACCTGCGAGGCGGGCGGCGGGGGCCTCTACATCTGCGAGTACGGGGTCACCAAGCACGCGCTCCCGGGCGGCCAGAAGGAACAGTTCATCGTCGGCACCGACAACGCGATGTGGACGCGCTACACCACGAACGGCGAGTGGGGCGGCTGGTGGTCCCTCGGCGGCTCGGTGAAGAGCAAGATCTCGATCCAGGAGCGCCCCGACCCCGCCCACCCGTACGCGATCACCATCTACGCCACGGGCCAGTGGGACAAGGCCTGGGGCCGGACCCGACTGGCGCCGGGGCTGGAGTGGAGCCCGTACGACTGCCTGAAGTGCCCCGAGTAGGAACGGGGACCGGGCCACCGCCGACGGGCGCCCCACCTGGCAGTCTGGGGCGATGAGACCCTGGAGCACCGCCACGGAACGCGCCCTGCGGAGCCTGCTCAACGAGTGGGACCCGATCGGTGTCGCCGACGAGGTGGACGACGAGTACGACTGCATGCTCGCCCCTCTGCTCGGGAGGCTGCACGGGGGCGCCGACCGGGCGGAGGTCGACGCGTTCCTCCGGCACGAGCTGGAGGACCACTTCGGCATCACTCCCGCACTCCAGCGCACCGACGCCGTGGCGGGCCGCGTGCTCGACTGGTGGGCGTCCGCGCGTCCCTCGCCGGGAACGACGCCACAGGCACGGTGAACAAGGCCCGGTGAACAAGGCACGAAGCGGAGGGCCCCGGGCCTGAAGTGGACCCCGTTCCACCGCGTGCGGTGCGCCGGGTGGGAGCGCCCCGCTACGCCGCGTTCTCGACCGCCGGCCCGCCGGGCGGCGGGCAGTCGTCGCAGCGGCCGGGGACCGGGGAGCGGAAGACGCGATCGCAGCCGTCGCAGTCCTGGAACGGATCGGGACGGCGGGCCTGAGGCGCGGGGGCCGGGGCCGTCGGCATCCGCGGCGGGATCCCGGCCCGCAGCCGGTAGCCGATCACCGCGGCCGGGCTGCGCATGTCGGCGGGCAGGTTCCCGGAGAGCACCTGCCGCACCGCCTCCGGATCGGCGCCCCGGTCGAGCCAGACGGTCACCCCCGGCGCGAGCTGCCGTACGTCGCGCTCCGCCAGCAGCAGCCGGGGGTCGTCGGCCCGCAACCGGGCGAGGAGGTCGACGGCCTCCTGCCGGGCGGCGGCCGTTGGCGGGACCTCGGCCGCGGGCCGCGGCTCGGCCACCGGCGCCGGGGCCTGCGCCACGGCCTGCGCCACGGCCGCCGCCACCGGCTCCGGCTCCGGTACGGCCGCCCGGTGCGCCGGTGGCGGTGGTGGCGGCGGGTCGGGGACGGGACCGCCGGGCGTCCGGGGCCGGTTGTAGGACACGGTCCGGGTCACCAGCCGCCCGTCCTCGGTCCGTACGCGGCTGCGCTCCAGGTACCCGTGGGCCTCCAGCTCCCGCAAGGCGGTGGCGATCCGGACCTCCCCCTCGGGGAACCGGTCGGCGATCGCCTTGATGCCGACCTTGGCACCGGCGGGCAGCGACTGGATGTGGAGCGCGAGGCCGATCGCGACGAGCGACAACGCCCGGTGCTGGGCGAGGTGGTTGCCCACCACGGTGTAGTGATCGGTGTGCCGCACGTTGACGTGGACGACGCCCGATGGGGCGGTTCCGGCGCGATGCCGGGACGCGGCGCGCGAGCGCGCGCTAGGGTGCTGGGGAGCCATTGGGAAGAGTCTGCTTCCTAGTTGGTCAGGCCCTCGCCCGGGATGCCAGTCCCGGCGGGGGCCGTCTCAGTTCTGATGTTGTGGGGCGAGCATATGCCCGCCAACCCTCCGGAAATCCAGCCGAGTTGGCACAGTTCACCCGTGTGAGTGAGCGGGGAGCCGGAGGGGTGGGTGGGTTGGATTCACCTCGGTACTTGAGTCGGTTTACGTCGGGGAACGCCGCGTCCCGGCCGCCCGCGTCACGGCTCCCGCCGCTCACCGGGGAGGTCCGGCTCCACCCACACCGCCTTGCACGGCGGCGGCCCCTCCTCGCCCCCCGGTCGGCGACGGCAGCTACCGGCACCAGCCCCCGCCCGCCCTCCGCGCCGGCATCCGCGTCGCGAGGAAGGGGAACCCGGCCGCGGGTCACCGCGTAGGCCGTGGTCCTCCCGCTTCGCCGCGGCGGCGGCCGTGCAACCGTCCGGGCCGCACAGCGGTCATGATCACCGTGAAGACCTCTTTCCCCGGGCGGACCACCGGCGAGGCACGGTTCCGGCAGGTCGCCGCCTCCGTGCTCGCGACCCTGCACCTGCTCAACGCCGCCACCGTCTACGTCGTCCTCAACGGCGGGCGGCCCGCCCCCTCGGACCAGGACGGGCTCGGGGCGGCTGATCTGGCCTGCCTGCTCTCGATCTGCCTGAGCATCGCCGCGATCCAGTTCTGCCTGCGCCCCTCGGTCCGGCGGGTGCTGGCCCCCTGGTGGGCCGCCCCGGCCGTCGTACTCGGCGCCATCGCCTCGCTCCGGCTGGCGGCCCTGTTCTGAGCCCACCCCGCGAGTCCGTCGACCTGCCCGCCGACCAAGGGTGCCTGCGGTGGGTGCTGGGCCTGCCCCTGGTCCTCTTCTGCTACCTGCCCGCCGCCTACTTCTGTTACGGCGCGCTGGTGTTGGACCCCGGCTACCCGGGCGACCGCATGCGCGACGACGCCCGGTTGATGGCCGGGATCTGCGTCGGGCTGTGCTTCGTCGGGCTGCTGCTCACCGCCGTGCCGCTCTTCCACCGCACGCTGGGCCGCTGGTGGTACGCGGGGCCCTTCCTCCTCGCGACGCTCGCGTTCCTGCGCTGGCAGACGGTCTGAGCACGCCCCCGGTCCGGCTCGCTCCGCGAACGCCGCAGCCCCCGCCCGGACGGGGGCGGGGGCTGCGGACGGGATGCCGGACGCGCCTCAGGCGGCGACGGGGACCTTCGCCGGTTCGGCCGCGGCCGGGGCGGCGGCGGGCTCGTCGAGCGGGGAGGACGAGGCGGCGGCGTACGCCTCCTTGTCCAGGATCCCCTCACGGGCGGAGACCAGGACCGGGACGAGCGCCTGGCCGGCCACGTTGGTGGCGGTGCGCATCATGTCGAGGATCGGGTCGATCGCCATCAGCAGGCCGACACCGGCCAGCGGCAGGCCCAGCGTGGAGAGGGTCAGGGTCAGCATCACGGTCGCGCCGGTGAGGCCGGCCGTGGCGGCGGAGCCGACGACCGAGACGAACGCGATGAGCAGGTACTCCTTGATGCCCAGCTGCACGTCGAAGATGTTCGCGATGAAGATCGCGGCGAGCGCCGGGTAGATCGCGGCGCAGCCGTCCATCTTGGTCGTGGCGCCGAACGGGACGGCGAAGGAGGCGTACTCCTTCGGGACGCCGAGGCGCTCGGTGACCTTCTGGGTGACCGGCATGGTGCCGACCGAGGAGCGGGAGACGAAGGCGAGCTGGATCGCGGGCCAGGCACCCTTGAAGAACTGGACCGGGTTGACCTTGGCGACCGTCGCGAGGAGCAGCGGGTAGACGCCGAACATCACCAGGGCGCAGCCGATGTAGATGTCGGCGGTGAAGGTGGCGTACTTGCCGATCAGGTCCCAGCCGTAGCTGGCGATGGCGGTGCCGATGAGGCCGACGGTGCCGATCGGGGCGAGGCGGATGACCCACCACAGGGCCTTCTGGAGGAGTTCCAGGACCGACTCGGCCAGGTTCAGGACGGGCTGGGCCTTGCCGCCGAGCTGGAGGGCGGCGATGCCGGCGACGGCGGCGAGGAAGACGATCTGCAGGACGTTCAGCTCGGTGAACGGCGTGATGATGTCCTTCGGCACGATGCCGGTCAGGAAGTCGATCCAGGAGCCGTGCCGCTTGGGCTCCTTGCCGTCGGCCGGGGTGAGGCCGGTGCCGGCGCCCGGGTCGGTCAGCAGACCGATGGCCAGGCCGATGCCGACCGCGATCAGCGAGGTGATCATGAACCAGAGCAGCGTGCGGGTGGCGAGCCGCGCGGCGTTGTTCACCTTGCGGAGGTTGGTGATGGACACCAGGATCGCGAAGAAGACGAGGGGTGCGACGGCCAGCTTCAGCAGCTGGATGAAGATGTCGCCGACCTGTTCGAGGGTGGTCTTGAGCCAGCTGATGTCCTGGCTGCGGGCGAGCCAGCCGAACAGGACGCCGAGCGCGAGGCCGGCGACTATCTGGGCCCAGAACGGGAACTTGAACGAGGCCTTGGCGGGAGCCTGGGCCTGGGGGGACGCGGACACGGACACTCTCCGGGGGTGACGCACGGGGGTGGGGCGGAAGGTTTCTGCGAGGTGTTCTGCGGGGGATGCGGTGCGGCAGCAGCCGGAAAGGGGCCGGGCCGGCCGGGGACCGCTGCTGTATCGATTCGGCTCGACGGGGCGAGGTGAATCAGCGGCAACAGCAACAGGCCGCGGACACGCGGCGGCAGAGGTCGACGTGCAGGCGTGACACGAGCGGGACGCTCTCGGTCATCGGGTGCGCTGCGACGGTCAACATGTTGAACACGCTAACACTTGTCCTTTGAGAATCTCAAAGGCGTACTTTGAGTCGGGCTCGCACGGGACCGGAGCGCACCTCCCCGGAAACGCCGAAGCCCCAGCGGACCAGGGGGTGTTCCCGGTGCTGGGGCGTTCGGTGCGGTTCGGTGGAGTTCGGCGCGTTTTCGGTGTGTGAGGAAGCCCACGGGCTCCCGTCAGCCCACGCGGGCGGCGTCGTCGGCCGCGTCCTCCTGGTTGCGGTTCGCGGCGAGCTTGTCCTTCGCACCCGCGACGCGTCCGGCGATCTGCTCGGACATCTCGTCACGCTGCTTGCGCAGCAGGATGAAGGAGAGCGGGGCGGAGATCACCAGGGCGAGCAGCACGACCCAGGCGGGGTTCGCGTCGCCCAGACCGGCGGGCACCCAGCCCACGTTGACCAGGACGGCGACCAGGACCAGGCATCCGACGAAGATGCCCAGGCGCATCGCGGTGTAGCGGATCGTCGCGCTCGGCTTGAGGGACACGGTGACCCCTTCTCTCTCGTCGTCTACGGCGGCACGTGCCTCACCAGTGAAGCACGCCGGGCCCCCGCTCCGGCCCGCCGGGGTCACCCGCCGGACTCCCCCGCCGGTCAGTGCAGCGGCAGCAGCATGGTGATGTCGTCGCGGTCGTCGCCCGGGGCGACCCGGATGGCGTCGGGGACGCGGCCGACCTCCTTGTAGCCGCACGCCGCGTAGAAGTGCTCCAGCCCGAGGCCGCCGCGGCAGGAGAGGCGGATGGCTTCGATCCCCTCCAGCGAGCGCGCCGCGTCGGCGAGGGCCGCCATCAGCTCCCGGCCGGCGCCGCGGCCCTGGAGGGCGGGGCCGACCATGACGGTGTACGCCCAGACCCAGTGCGTCTGCAACCGGTGCGTGTTGAGGGCGAGGAAGGCCGCGGCCGCGACCTCGCCCCGCTCGTCGTGCCCCACCAGCAGCCGGTGGCGGCCCTCGGCCATGGCGGCGAGGTGCTTGACCAGCTCCGGCCGGATGACGTCGCGGGTGACGGGCGGTACGAAGCCGACCGCGCCGCCCGCGTTGGAGACCTCGGTCCACAGCTCGGCGATGCCGTCGCGCAGTGCGGGATCGACCACCGGGTCGAAGGTAAACGTAAGGGTCATAGCTGAATACTAGTCATTACACGCTGCCCCGGGCAACGGAAAAGCCCCGGCCTACCGGATGACTCCGGGGGCCGGGGCTCCTCGCGCGCGAGGGCGGGGGGCCTCAGACGCGCATCGCCTGCGGAGTCTCGCGCAGGCCGGCGTCGGGGCCGGGGTACTCGCGGATGACCTCGTAGCGCGTGTTGCGCTCGACCGGGCGGAAGCCCGCCTCGCGGATCAGCTCCAGGAGGTCTTCGCGGCCCAGCTTGTTCGGGGTGCCGTAGTTGTCCGCGTCGTGGGTGATCTTGTACTCGACGACCGAGCCGTCCATGTCGTCCGCACCGTGCTGCAGCGCGAGCTGGGCGGTCTGCACGCCGTGCATCACCCAGAAGACCTTCACGTGCGGCACGTTGTCGAAGAGCAGGCGCGAGACCGCGAAGGTCTTCAGGGCCTCGGCGCCGGTCGCCATCGTCGTGCGCGCCTGGAGCTTGTTGCGGACCTTGCCGTCCTGCATGTCCACGAAGTCGTGCTGGTAGCGCAGCGGGATGAAGACCTGGAAACCGCCGGTCTCGTCCTGGAGCTCGCGCAGCCGCAGCACGTGGTCCACGCGGTGGCGCGGCTCCTCGATGTGCCCGTAGAGCATGGTGCTCGGGGTCTTGAGCCCCTTCTCGTGCGCCAGGCGGTGGATGCGCGACCAGTCTTCCCAGTGGGTGCGGTGGTCCACGATGTGCTGGCGGACCTCCCAGTCGAAGATCTCCGCGCCGCCGCCGGTGAGCGACTCCAGCCCGGCCTCGATCAGCTCGTCGAGGATCTCGGAGGCCGAGAGACCGGAGATCGTCTCGAAGTGGTGGATCTCGGTGGCCGTGAACGCCTTCAGCGAGACGTTCGGCAGCGCCTCCTTGAGGGCGGACAGCGAGCGCGGGTAGTACCGCCACGGCAGGGTGGGGTGCAGGCCGTTGACGATGTGCAGCTCGGTGAGGTTCTCGTTCTCCATGGCCTTGGCCAGGCGGACGGCTTCCTCGATGCGCATCGTGTACGCGTCCTTCTCGCCCGGCTTGCGCTGGAACGAGCAGTACGCGCACGAGGCGGTGCAGACGTTCGTCATGTTGAGGTGGCGGTTGACGTTGAAGTGGACGACGTCACCGTTCTTGCGCGTGCGCACCTCGTGGGCGAGACCGCCCAGCCAGGCCAGGTCGTCCGACTCGTAGAGGGCGATGCCGTCCTCACGCGTCAGCCGCTCGCCGGAGCGGACCTTCTCCTCCAGCTCGCGCTTGAGCCCAGCGTCCATGCCGGTGTCTCCTCTATGTGTCCCGTCCTGCGTGCAACCGCCACCCACCGTACTCTCAGCCCTCCTCGGGCAGCTCCCCGACCCGGTTCTCCCACTTCGTGGAGAGCACGATGGTGGTGCGGGTGCGCGAGACGCCCTTGGTGCCGGAGAGCTTCCGGATGATCTTCTCCAGGCCGTCGACGTCGCTGGCGCGGACCTTGAGCATGAAGGAGTCGTCGCCGGCGATGAACCAGCAGTCCTCGATCTCCGCCAGGTCGCGCAGCCGGCGCGCCACGTCCTCGTGGTCCGCGGCGTCGGAGAGGGAGATGCCGATCAGCGCGGTGACGCCGAGACCGAGCGAGGCCGAGTCCACGGTCGCGCGGTAGCCGGTGATCACACCGGCCGTCTCCAGACGGTTGATGCGGTCGGTGACGCTGGGGCCGGAGAGGCCCACGAGACGGCCCAGCTCCGCGTACGAGGCACGACCGTTCTCGCGAAGTGCCTGGATGAGCTGCCTGTCCACCGTGTCCATTACGTGGAGCCTTCCATTATTCGGCGTTACTGCAAGTCTAGGTATAGAATCAAAGGCGCACAGGGTCAACACCCTGTGAATCTTTCAACAGATCAATGACGATCTTCAGGAGTGGTTCACCGTGTACACGATCGAGATGGCCTACGCGCACATGCGACAGCTCCAGGAGCTGGCCAACCGATCCCGCACCGACCAGCCGACCGCCGCGCACCGCGTCGACAAGACCCGTAAGCCGCGCGGCGCCAAGAAGCGCTAGTCACCGGACTGGCCACGGGGGCGGGCGGCGCCAAGCTCCCCCTCCCAACGGCGGTACAGCCGGTGCGGCACCCCTGCCGCGTCGAGCACCCGCCCCGCGACGAAATCCACCAGATCCTGGATGTGCGTCGCACCCGCGTAGAACGCCGGAGAGGCGGGCAGCACGATCGCGCCCGCCTCGTCCAGCGCCACCAGATGCTTGAGCGTCTGCCCGTTCAGCGGGGTCTCCCGCACCGCGACCACCAGCCGGCGCCGCTCCTTGAGCGTCACGCTCGCGACGCGCTGGAGCAGGTCCTTCGACAGTCCCAGCGCCACCCCGGCCACGCACGCCGTGGACGCGGGGACGATCAGCATCCCCTTCACGGGGTACGAGCCCGAGCTCGGACCGGCCGCGAGGTCCCCGGCTCCCCAGTAGCGGACGGCGTCCAGATCCGGCACCGGGAAGGTGCCCGGCTTCCCGTCGGCTCCCCGGCCCAGCCACTCGGCGAGGTCGTCGCGCCAGTGCGCGTCCCGGAAGGCGATCCCCGTCTCGTCCAGCAGGGTCAGCCGCGAGGCGCGGCTGACCACCAGGTCCACGTCCTCGCCACCCGCCAGCAGCCCGCGGACCACCGCCGCCGCGTACGGCGTCCCGGAGGCCCCGGAAACCCCGACCACCCACGGGGTGCGCTTGCGCTCTGTCATACCTCCGAGACTATCCGGCCACGGAGCGAAGGCACTCGGTAAGGTGACCGCACGTCCCAGGGCGTGGGACGGCGCGAGGGGAAGTACATGAACACGATGGCCGAAGAGACCTGGACCCGGACGGACCGGGCCGGGGCCGCAGCCCGGCTGATGCTCGGCTGGGTGGCCCTCCTGTGGGTGATCGAGGCGGTCGACCTCGTCACCGGCCACGCCCTCGACGCGTACGGGATACCCGCCCGCGACCCGGACGGCCTGAGCGGCATCCTCTTCGCGCCCTTCCTGCACTTCGGCTTCGCCCACGTCGCCGCCAACAGCGTCCCGCTGCTGGTCCTCGGCTTCGTCACGGCCCTGTCCGGGATCCGCCGCTTCCTCGTGGTGTGCGCCCTGATCATGCTGGCCGACGGCATCGGCATCTGGCTGATCGCGCCGCCGAACACCATCACCGCGGGCGCCTCCGGCCTGATCTTCGGACTCTTCGGCTACCTGCTCGTACGGGGCTTCGTGGAACGCAGGGCGCTCGGCATCGCCGTGGCCCTGGGCGTCGCCGCCGTCTACGGCAGCACGATCGTGGCCGGCATCCTGCCGACCGACGCCACCGTGAGCTGGCAGGCCCACCTGTGCGGTCTGGCCGCGGGCATCGCGACGGCCGTGTACCACCGCCGGCCGGCGCGCAGCGCCTAGCCGCTCACGCGGCCGTGCCCGGGTCCACGGGGAGGGGCGACGTGTCCAGCGACAGCTTGCCGATGCCCGTCTCCACGACGACCGTCCCGCCGTACGGGATCACGTCCCGGCCGCGGTAGCCGTCGGGACCGGGGTTCCAGAGGGTCGTGCACTGGGCCTTGTACGGGTCGAAGATCAGGTAGTGCGGGATCCCGCGCCGGGCGTAGGCGCGGTCCTTGACCTCGTAGTCGTTGCGGACGCTGCTCGGGGAGACGACCTCGACGGCCAGCTCGATCAGGTCGGGCGGGTAGGCGCTGAGGTTCTTCCGCCGCTCGGCATCCGGAATGAGGGCCAGGTCCGGGCAGTACTCGTTGTCGCCGTCGAAGGGTACGGCCACGTCCGAGATGAAGCCCCACTCCGGTGGGAGCTGCGGCTTCAGAAGACTCCGCACCTCCCAGATGGTCTCGTTGTGATGTGGCTTCAGCGGACTCATCACGATGGCGCCCTCGACAATCTCCATCCGGTAGCCCGGGAACATGTCCTCGAACCGGCTGAGCTGCGAGTGCAGGCGGTCGCTCTCCGAAACGGTCACGTCGGCCTCCCTGTCCATGCACTCGATGGTAGGCCGCACGCTACTCAGACCGTCAGACCCCGCACCACGAGATCGGCGAGAGAGCACACAAAGAGGGCGATGCCGATGAAGCCGTTGACCGTGAAGAAGGCCCGGTTCAGGCGGGACAGGTCGTGCGGCTTGACGATGGTGTGCTCGTAGCAGAAGGCCGCCACGACGACCAGCAGGCCGAACCAGAACAGCGGGCCCGCGTCGGTGAGCAGCGCGTACCAGACCAGCAGGGCCGTGGTGACGACGTGCGCACCGCGGGCGCCCCACAGGGCCGCCGGGACGCCGAAGCGGGCCGGGACGGACCTGACGCCCTCCGCCCGGTCCGCGGCCACGTCCTGGCAGGCGAAGATCAGGTCGAAGCCGCCGATCCACACGCCGACGGCGAGGCCGAGGACCACGGCCTCCCAGGACCACTCGCCCGTGACGGCGAGCCACGCGCCGATCGGCCCCATCGCCTGGGCCAGGCCCAGGATGGCGTGCGGGAAGTCCGTGAACCGCTTGCCGTACGGGTAGACCACCATCGGGACGACGGCGACGGGCGCGAGCGCCAGGCACAGCGGGTTCAGCAGCGCCGCCGAGCCGAGGAAGACCACGAGCGCGGCCCCGGCCCCGGTCCACGCGGACCGCACGGACACCGCGCCGGTGACCAGCTCGCGCCCCGCGGTGCGCGGGTTGCGGGCGTCGATCTCCCGGTCGATGATCCGGTTCGCGGCCATCGCGAAGGTCCGCAGGCCCACCATGCACACGGTGACGAGCAGCAGCTCCCGCCAGTGCACGCGCCCGTCGAGCCGGAACATCGCGGTGAAGGCGGCGATGTAGGCGAAGGGCAGCGCGAAGACCGAGTGCTCGATCATCACGAGCCGCAGGAAGGCCTTCACCTTGCCGGCGGACTGCGGTGCGGGGCCCGGCCCGAGGACGTCCTCGGCAGCCGATGTCATCCGAGGGACCTCCGGAACTGTTCGAGTTCGGCGCGCAGGTCCGTGATGGACGACGGGCCGATCTCCACCTCCAGCAGGGGCGTTCCCTCGGAGGGCGGCGGGACGACGCTGGCCAGGAAGGCGAAGCCCTCGCCCGCCGGGCGGCCTTCCAGGCGCAGCACGTCGTGCGCGGCGACCGTCAGCACCTCGGTGAACTCGGCGTCCGGGTCGGCGATCGCGGCGAGCAGCCGCTCGGCGAAGGCGCCCGCGTCGGCGTCGGCGAGGTCGTTCAGGGCGATCTCGCGCCCCTCGCCGTCGGTGCGGTCGGCGATCAGCTGCCACTGGTCGGACGGCCCGGCGAACTCCTCGGGCGTGACTCCGGCGCGCTTGGCGGCCTCCTTGACCGCCGGCTGGGCCGGGTCGATCGTGGGGCGCACCAGGGCGACGCAGGGGGTGTCGCTGCCGATGAAGAGGGCGGGACCGCCCACGGCGATGGGGCTCACAGGCCGTACTCCTTCCATCGGCGGTCCACGAGGGCCGCCGTCGCGGGATCGGACTCCACCATGTCGGGCCAGCCGCCGTCGCGCGTGTAACCCTCCTCCGGCAGTTTCTTCGTGGCGTCGATGCCCGCCTTGCCGCCCCAGAACTGCTGGTACGAGGCGTGGTCCAGGTGGTCCACCGGTCCCTCGACCACCGTGAGGTCGCGGGAGTAGTCAGTGTTGCCCAGCGCCCGCCAGGACACCTCGTGCAGGTCGTGGACGTCGCAGTCCTTGTCCACCACGATGATCAGCTTGGTCAGCGACATCATGTGGGCGCCCCAGATGGCGTGCATGACCTTCTGCGCGTGCTTGGGGTACTTCTTGTCGATCGAGACGATCGCGCAGTTGTGGAAGCCGCCCGACTCGGGGAGGTGGTAGTCCACGATGTCCGGCACGATGATCTTGAGGAGCGGCAGGAAGAAGCGCTCCGTCGCGCGGCCCAGCGGACCGTCCTCGGTCGGCGGCCGGCCGACCACGATGGACTGCAGCAGCGGACGCTTGCGCATCGTCACGCAGTCGATCTTCAGCGCGGGGAAGGGCTCCTGCGGGGTGTAGAAGCCGGTGTGGTCGCCGAAGGGGCCCTCGGGCAGCATCTCGCCCGGCTCCAGCCAGCCCTCGACCACGACCTCGGCGTTGGCCGGGACCTGGAGCGGGACCGTCTTGCAGTCGACCATCTCGATCCGCTTGCCCGCGACGAACCCGGCGAAGAGGTACTCGTCGATGTCCCCCGGCAGCGGCGCGGTCGACGCGTACGTCACGGCGGGCGGGCAGCCGAAGGCGATCGCGACCGGCAGCCGCTCGCCGCGCGCGGCGGCGACGGCGTAGTGGTTGCGGCTGTCCTTGTGGATCTGCCAGTGCATGCCGATGGTGCGCTTGTCGTGGCGCTGGAGGCGGTAGAGGCCGAGGTTGCGCACGCCCGTCTCGGGGTGCTTGGTGTGGGTGAGACCCAAGTTGAAGAAGGAGCCGCCGTCCTTGGGCCAGGTGAAGAGGGCCGGCAGCTGGTCCAGGTCGACGTCGTCGCCGGTGAGGACGACCTCCTGGACGGGTGCGGACTCGCCCTTCACCTTCCTCGGCGGGACGTGCACCATCGAGCCGAGCTTGCCGAAGGCCTCGCGGACGCCGATGAAGCCCTGGGGCAGCTCGGGCTTGAGCAGGCCGCCGATCTTCTCGCTGATCTCGCCGTACGACTTCAGGCCGAGGGCCTTGAGCAGGCGCCGGTCGGTCCCGAAGACGTTCATGGCGAGCGGCATCGCCGAGCCCTTGACGTTCTCGAAGAGCAGGGCCGGGCCGCCGGCCTTGTTCACTCTGTCGACGATCTCCCCGATCTCCAGGTACGGGTCGACTTCGGCCTTGATGCGCTTGAGGTCGCCCTCCCGCTCCAGAGCCCGGAGCAGCGAGCGGAGATCGTCGTAAGCCATGGGGCCCAGTATCCGTCACCAACTACCCTGGGGACGTCACCGGGGCCCCGCGCGGGCCCGCCGCCACTGCTGGGGAGTCGGTCCCACACCGTGCTGCGCTATCTGCCGTTCCTGCTGATCATCGCGCTGACCATCTACACCTTCATCGACTGTCTGAACACCCCCGAGGAAGAGGTCAAGCACCTCCCCAAGGTGGTGTGGGTGATCATCATCCTGGTCTTCTCGATCGTCGGGCCGGTGGTGTGGCTGTTCGCGGGCAAGAAGCGCGCGGGCGTCGGCGGCGGCCGTCCGGGGCGCACGCAGTGGGTGGCGCCGGACGACAACCCGGAGTTCCTGAAGTCCCTGGGCGAGGAGCGGGAGAACCGCGAGAACCGCGAAGGCCGGGAGAACCGCGAGAACCGGGACGAGAAGGACAAGGACCAGTAGACCGGGACCCGGGCGGCCCGGTGTGACGCAAAAGTTGATTGAACGCGTTCAATAGGGCTGTCAGAATGGGCCCATGCCACTGTCACGGGCCCCCCGCGAGCGCGGTCCGCGGATCGTCGACACGATCCTGCGCAATCTCCTCGCCTACGGGGTGCTCGTCGCCGCGCTGCTCACCATGACCGGCTGGAACCCCCAGCAGGGCACACCACCCGTCCCCGCCGTCTACGACGCCGACCTCTCCGAGATCGTCGGCACCTGGCGCTGCGTCGACGGCACCGAGGTCGTCTTCCGCGCCGACGGCAGCGCCTCCGTGACCCTCCTCGACGGCCAGGAACGCGACTACGCCGCCGGCTGGCGGCTCTCCGGCCCCGGCCGCTGGCGGCTCACCGAGGACCGCGACGCCGGCCGCAGCCTCGGCCAGCACCTGCGCCTGGTCCTGCCCGCCGCCACCGGCACGGCCACCCGCGCCGGCACCGTCACCCAGGCACCCGGCCGCTACTCCTGGACCTTCGAGCTGCGCCGCGACGCGCGCCGCTCGCTGGAGCTGTACTTCTTCTTCGGCAACGGGACGGGGACGGGATCGGGCCGGCGCGGGGCCTACGTCCTGGAGAAGGACGCGTAGGACGCCCGCAGCTCCGCCCGCCGGACCCCGGTCCAGGCCGCCCAGTCGACGGGCTGCCCGCCCAGCGCGGCCTCCAGCTCCTCGAAGTGCTCGTGCCAGGCGGCCAGGCAGTCCAGACGCTCCGCGTCGGATCCGGTGCGCTCGTCGAGGAAGCGGACGACCGTCGAATCGGTGCCCACCGGGTCCAGGTGGAAACGGAGCCGGCCCTCGCCGGTGACCGTGTACTCCACGACCCGCTCGGTGTCCCAGGCCGTGACCTTCCCCGACACCGTGTTCCCGGTGTACGGCCGGCGCAGGGTGACGGCCCCGCCGAACCGGCGTTCCAGCACGTCCACCGCCGCCAGCCAGCCGTACAGCCCGTCCGCCGTGGTCAGGGCGGGCCATACGGCCTCGTAGGCGAAGGGCACGTGCGTCTCGAAGCGGACGATCCAGCGTCCGCCCTCACGCGGCTCGCTGGTGGCATGGCTCACAGGAGGCATACCACCAGCGTCGCACCGCCCGCGCTCAGACGCCCGCGTACGAGTGCTTGCCGCTGAGCAGGATGTTCACGCCGTAGTAGTTCCAGATCCAGCAGGCGAAGGCGAACAGCGCCAGGTACGCCGCCTTGCGGCCCTTCCAGCCCGCGGTGGCCCGCGCGTGCAGGTAGCAGGCGTACGCCACCCACGTCACGAAGGACCAGACCTCCTTGGGGTCCCAGCCCCAGTAGCGGCCCCAGGCGTCGCCGGCCCAGATCGCGCCCGCGACGATGGTGAACGTCCACAGCGGGAAGACCGCCGCGTTGATGCGGTACGAGAACTTGTCGAGCGAGGCCGCCGAGGGCAGCCGCTCCATCACCGAGGAACGGAACCGGCCGATCGTGCGGCCGGCCTCCAGGTGGGCCTCGTAGCTGTCGCGGAACAGGTAGAGCACCGCGCCCGCCGCGCCGATGTAGAAGACGGCGCCGCAGAAGATCGCGGTCGAGACGTGGATCCACAGCCAGTACGAGTGCAGGGCCGGAACCAGCTGGTCACTGGCGGTGTACAGCCAGGTGGTGGCGATGCCGAGGTCCAGCAGGACGGTGGTGATCAGGATCAGGCCGAGCCAGCGGACGTTCTTCTTCAGCGCCAGCAGCGCCAGGTACGCGCCGACGGCCACCGTGGAGAAGGTCACCGAGAACTCGTACATGTTGCCCCAGGGGGCCCGCTGCACCGACATCGCGCGGGAGACCACGCCGGCCGCCTCGATGAGGAAGCCGAGGACGGTCAGCGAGACCGCGATCCGCCCGTAGAGGTCACCCTTCTCGGTGCCGCCCGCCGCGCCGGGGCCGTCCGGGACGTCCCGGGTGCCCGCGGCGGAGCGGGTGACGACCTGCGGCCTGTCCAGGACGGCCGTGCCGCCGGCCTTGGTCCGCACCTGCACGGCGGGAGCCGCGCCGGCCGCGGCCGACGTCAGCGCGGCGGCCGTACGGCCCACCTTGCTGCGGCTGCCGAAGACCCATTCGGTGATGTGGGCGAAGAAGGCGAGCGTGTAGACCGCCATCGACGCGTACACCAGCTTGTTGCTGAGATCGGCCAGGCTCTCGTTGGTAGCGGCCGCGAGCAGCGTCATGCGCGCTCTCCTTCGTGGGCTTCATCTACGGATGACGCGGATCCTGCGGATTCCGCGTCTGCGGGTGGTGCGGCGGCGGGCGCCGAGGGCGCCCGCTCGAACAGGGCGGCCGAGAGCGCCGACAGCTCCTCCGGCAGCTTCGCGGACTCGCTGCGGCCCAGGCCGGCCATCTCGACGACGGTCACCCCGTCCTCGCCGCGCACCGCGCGGACCCAGACCCGGCGGCGCTGGATGAACAGGGAGGCGGCCAGACCGCCGATGGCGGCCATGGCGCCCGCGAGGGCCAGCCCGCTGGCCGGCTGGCGGGTGACCGAGAAGGTCGCCCAGCGCTCCACGCCCTCGAACCTGACGGTGCCCTCGCCCCCCGGGAGCTCCATCGCCTCACCGGGCAGCAGCCGCTTCTTGAACAGCTGGTTCTTGTCGTCCTTGAACTCCTCCAGCTTGGAGGTGTTCAGCTGGTACACGTTCTGCGGCAGGCCCGAGTCCACGCCCAGGCTGCCGTGGTAGGCGCTCAGCGCGAGGACGGGGAAGTCCAGCGCCGGGAACTGCGAGAGCATCGTGCCCTTGCCCTCGCCCGCGAAGGTCGGCACGAACATGGCGTTGAAGCCGAGCTGCTCCTTTTCGCCCTTCTTGTTGCGGTAGCCGTCCGGGACCTTGACCGCGCCCGAGGAGCTCAGGTTCGCGTCGAAGGGCAGCATCGGGACGGCGTCCTTGTAGATCACCTTCCCGGCGGGGTCGGTCACCGAGATGACGGGCGCGTACCCGTGCCCCAGCAGGAAGATCTTGGAGCCGTCGATCTCCAGGGGCTTGTTGACCTCGATCTCGGCCTTGCGCGGCGCGCCCTCGGCGCCCTCGCTGTAGGTGACGTAGGCCTTGAAGTCGCGCGCGGTGCCCTTCTGCGGGCCCGTCTTCTCGTACGTCGCGTCGAACTTGTCCAGCGTGAACGAGAACGGCGCCAGGTCGTCCGAGGAGAAGAGGCTGCCGTACTTGAAGTCGTCGTACTGGGTGAGCGTGTTGGAGAAGCCCTTGCCGCGCAGGACGAGCTTGCCGCCCTCGGACTTGAACAGCTGACCGGCGGCGAAGGCCACCAGCATCACGATCAGGGCGATGTGGAAGATCAGGTTCCCGGCCTCGCGCAGGTAGCCCTTCTCGGCGGCGACGGAGTTCCCGCCCGCCTCCGTACGGAAGCGGCGCCCGCCCAGGACGCCCTTCGCCGAGGCGAGCACCTCGTCCGGGGACTTCTCCGTACGCCACGTCGTGTACGCCGGCAGCCGGTCCAGGCGCCGCGGCGCGCCCGGCGGGCGGCCGGTGAGCTGGCCGACGAACTGCCAGGTGCGCGGAACGATGCAGCCGATCAGCGACACGAACAGCAGGATGTAGATCGCGGAGAACCACACCGAGCTGTAGACGTCGAAGAGCTGGAGCTTCTCGGCGGCCGGCACCCAGAACTCGTGGGTCTTCTTCCAGTCCGCGACCTTCATCGCGTCGACCTGGGTCTGCGGGATGAGGGAGCCGGGGATGGACCCGAGCGAGAGCAGGAAGAGGAGGATCAGCGCCACCCGCATGGAGGTGAGCTGACGCCAGAACCAGCGGGCCCAGCCGATCACGCCGATGCCGACGGGGGCGGCGGGACCGTCCTCGACGGGGGCGGTGGACAGCTGCGCGCCGGCCGCCTCGTCGGTGGGGTCGGACTCGTGCGGCGCCTCGGTGGGCGCCTTGTCGGTCGTACTCATGTGCGTGTAGTCCTCAGATCCCCACCGTGAAGCCTTGGGTCCAGCCCTGCATCTCGTTGACGATGCTGGCCCACATTCCTGTGACGAGCAGCAGACCGGTCACGATCAGCATGCCGCCGCCGATGCGCATCACCCATGCATAGTGCTTCTTCACCCACCCGAAAGCGCCGAGCGCCTTGCGGAAGGCCAGCGCCGTGGCGATGAACGGCAGGCCCAGCCCGAGGCAGAACACCACGGTGAGCAGGGCCCCGCGGCCGGCGGTCGCCTGGTCGATGGAGAGGGTGTTGACCGCCGCGAGCGTCGGACCCATGCAGGGACTCCAGCCGACCCCGAAGAGCACGCCGAGCAGCGGCGCCCCGAGCAGACCGGCCGCCGGCTTCCTGTGGAAGCGGAACTCGCGCATCGTCAGGCCGGGGATCCACCCCATGAAGAAGAAGCCGAGGAGTATCACCACCCCGCCGAGCACCCGGGAGATGACGTCCTTGTTGGCGGCGAGGGTGTCCCCGAAGTAGCCGAAGAGCGCGCCGGTCGAGACGAAGACGGCGGTGAAGCCGAGCACGAACAGGCTCGCGCCCGCCAGCATCCGGCCGCGGCGCGCCTCGGCGAGGTCGGCGCCGCCGACGCCGGTCACGTAGGACAGGTAGCCGGGGACCAGCGGCAGGACGCAGGGGGAGAAGAAGGAGACCAGCCCGGCCAGCAGCGAGAGCGGCAGGGCCAGCAGCAGCGCGCCGTTGAGCACGGTGGTGTTCACACCGGTGGCTTCGGCGGCGAGGAGGTGCGCGGTGACCACGGGGTCACTTCTCCGCGAGGAGCGGGTCGATCATCGAGCGCAGCTGCTCCTCGTTGACCGCGACGAGGGTGCGGGCGGCGATCTTGCCCTCCTTGTCGAGGACGATCGTGGAGGGGATGGACTGCGGGTTGAGCGTGCCCTTGGGGAAGCGGAGCATCAGCTTGCCGTCCGGGTCGAAGAGGCTCGGGTAGGTGATCCCGAAGTTCTCCTCGAAGGCGGTGGCGTTCTGCTTGCTGCTGTCGCGGGTGTTCATCCCGACGAAGGCGACGTCCTTGCCGGCGTCGGCCATCTCCTTGGAGACCTTCGCGAAGTACGGTGCCTCGGCCCGGCACGGCGGGCACCAGGAGCCCCACACGTTGAGGACGACGACCTTGCCCTTGAGGGCGGTGGTGTCGGCGGTCTTGCCGTCCACGGTCTCGCCGTCGAGCTTGGGGGCGTCGACGCGGTCGGCCTTGGCCACGGTGGAGATGCCGTTGGGGCCGGTCACGTAGTTGCCCCCGGCCGAGCCGGAGGGCTTGCCGCCGCCGTCCGCGTCGCTGCACGCCGACAGGGCGAGGGTGCTCGCGAGGGTCACCGCGGTCAGCAGGACGGCGCGGCCGCCGGTCGAGCGGCGGCTGGTCGAGCGGCGGCTACTACGACGGGCACGGGCGCGGCTAAGGCTCATGTGAAAAGTTTCGCATGGGCGATTTGCCGATCTTCCGCACCCCCCGACGGGGTTGTTAAGGCGCTGGTCAGTACCGGTCAGACGGCCGAAAGGTACGCGGACCAGCCGCCGGGCGGGGCCTGTCCGGGGGCCAGGGACCGCAGCCTGGCCAGCAGTTTTTGGTCCTGGACGTCGAGCCAGTCGGTGAACTGCCGGAAGGATACGAGGCGTACGTCCTTTTTGTCCGCGATGGCCTTGAGGGCTTCCTCGACGGCGTCCATGTAGATGCCGCCGTTCCATTCCTCGAAGTGGTTGCCGATGAACAGGGGCGCGCGGTTGGTCTCGTAGGCGCGGCGGAAGCCGCCGAGATAGGTGGCGGTGGCCTGGGAGCGCCAGGCGGGGTAGTTGGAGGGCACACCCCGGGTGGTGTTCCGCGACTGGTTGGCGAGGATGTTGTAGTCCATGCTCAGCACCTCGAACGTGTGCCCGGGGAAGGGCAGTGACTGCAGGGGCAGGTCCCAGACGCCCTCCTTCTTCGCCGGCCACTGCTGCAGGCCCCCGGAGGAGCTGGAGTCGTAGCGCCAGCCGAGGCGGGCGGCGGTCGGCAGCAGGCCCTCCTGGCCGAGGAGGCAGGGGGTGCGGGCGCCGATGAGCTCCTTGCGGTAGTCGAAGGGGAGCGGTTCGAGGTCGGTGAAGCCGGTGTTGGTGCGCCAGTTGGTGACGAACGCCACCGCCTGGTCGATCTCCGAGCGCCAGTCCTCCGGGCTCCAGTGCGCGACGGAACCGGAACCGGCGCAGAAGTGGCCGTTGAAATGGGTGCCGATCTCGTGGCCGTCGAGCCAGGCCTGGCGGACGAAGTGGAGGGTGTTGCGGACGTTCTCGTCCTTGAGGTAGCCGATGTCGGAGGCGCCGACGGGGTTGTTCGGGGGGTGGTACAGGCCGCTCTTCGACTCCGGCAGGAGGTAGAGGCCGGAGAGGAAGAAGGTCATCGCCGCGCCGTGCTCGCCCGCGAGCTTGAGGAAGCGGGGGAAGAGGCCGTTGCCGACCTCGCCCGCGCCGTCCCAGCTGAAGACGACGAACTGCGGCGGGGTCTGACCGGGCTCCAGGGGGACGGGCCGGGGCGGCTGGTGCGGCTGCGGTCCGGTGTCGGCGGTGGAGCCGTCGCCGATCACCCGGACCGCGGCGGGCGGAGCGGAGCCGTCGCCGGCCGTTATCGGGCCGTGCTTACCCGCCCCGGACCCGGACCCGCCCCCGCCGCCACCGCAGCCGGCGAGCCCGATCGCGGCGGCGGCACCGAGTCCGAACCCGAGCAATCCCCTTCGACTGACGTCGCGTACGTCGCTCATGAAATGTCATATAAACGGACATTCTCGGGATGTCGACCCATCGACACGTCACCATGTGCGCGACTTGTATGAAATTAGGCCTGCCCATGACCCGGCTTTGCCCTCGGGGCCCTCGGAGAGACCCGGAGACACCGCGGGCCCGCCCCCGGATGGGGACGGGCCCGTCGGGGGTGGCGTCAGGCGCCGAAGGCCTTGGACTTGCCCTTCACCGGCTTCGCTCCGGCCAGGAGGTGCGCCGGGACCAGGTCCCGCGCCGGCTCGCTGTAGCCCACCGACACCAGCTTGTCGCCCTGGTACGTGAACGAGGTCAGCGAGGCCAGCGTGCACTGCCGGCGCCGCGGGTCGTGCCACAGCCGCCGCTTCTCCGCGAAGCTCCGCACGATCCAGATCGGCAGCTGGTGGCTGACCGCCACCGCCTCGTGCCCGCGCGCCGCGTCCCGCGCCGCCTCGATCGCGCTCATCATCCGTACGACCTGCTCGACGTACGGCTCGCCCCACGACGGCTTGAACGGGTTCGTCAGGTGCTTCCAGTTGCCCGGCTTGCGCAGCGCACCGTCGCCGACGCCGAAGGTCTTGCCCTCGAAGACGTTGCCCGCCTCGATCAGCCGGCCGTCCGTCGCCAGCTCCAGGCCGTGCACCTTCGCGATCGGCGCGGCCGTCTCCTGCGCCCGCTCCAGCGGGGAGGCCACCACGTGCGTGACGTCCCGGTCCTGGAGGTGCTCGGCCACCCGGTCGGCCATCTGCCGGCCCAGCTCGGAGAGGTGGTACCCGGCCCGGCGCCCGTAGAGCACCCCGTCCGGATTGTGCACCTCGCCGTGCCGCATCAGGTGGACGACGGTGATGTCGCTCATGCGGTCGCCTCCGCGGCGGCTCGGGCGGCGGCGGGCAGCGCGGCCGCGATGCGCTCCACGGCGCGCTCGTCGTGGGCGGTGGACACGAACCACGACTCGAACGCCGACGGCGGCAGGTAGACGCCCTGCGCCAGCATCGAGTGGAAGAACCCGTTGAAGCGGAACCCTTCCTGCTTCTTCGCGTCGTCGTAGTTGCGGACCTCGTCCTCGGTGAAGAACACCGAGAACATGTTGGAGGCCGTCTGCAGCCGGTGCGCCACGCCCTCCTTGGCCAGCGCCGCCGTCACCAGACCCTGGATCTCCGCGGAGACCGCGTCGACCTTCTCGTACGCCGCCGCGTCCAGCAGCCGCAGCTGCGCGAGACCGGCCGCGGTGGCGATCGGGTTACCGGAGAGCGTGCCCGCCTGGTACACCGGGCCGGCCGGGGCCAGGTGGCCCATGACGTCCGCACGACCGCCGAACGCCGCCGCCGGGAAGCCGCCTCCCATGACCTTGCCGAAGGTCATCAGGTCGGGCTTGACCCCGTCCACGCCGTACCAACCCGCGCGGGAGGTACGGAAACCGGTCATCACCTCGTCGGAGATGTACAGCGCGCCGTTCTCCCGGCACAGATCGGCCAACCCCTGGTTGAAGCCCTCGCCCGGGGTCACCACGCCCATGTTGCCGGGCGCGGCCTCGGTGATCACGCAGGCGATCTCGCCCGGGTGCGCGGCGAACGCCGCCCGCACCGCGTCGAGGTCGTTGTAGGGGAGCACGATCGTGTCGCCGGCCTGCGCGCCGGTCACACCGGGGGTGTCCGGCAGGGCGAAGGTCGCCAGGCCGGAACCGGCGGCGGCCAGGAGCGCGTCGACGTGACCGTGGTAGCAGCCGGCGAACTTCACGACCTTGGCGCGGCCGGTGAAGCCGCGGGCCAGCCGGATCGCCGACATGGTCGCCTCGGTGCCAGAGGACACCAGGCGCACCTGCTCGACGGGCTCGATACGGGCGACGATCTCCTCGGCGAGCGCGACCTCGCCCTCACCGGGCGTGCCGAAGGAGGTGCCGCGGGCGACCGCGGCCTGCACGGCCTCGATCACCTCGGGGTGGGAATGGCCGAGGATCATCGGCCCCCACGAGCAGACCAGGTCGACGTACTCGCGCCCGTCGGCATCGGTCAGATAGGGACCGGTACCGGACACCATGAACCGGGGCGTACCGCCCACGGCACGGAAGGCGCGCACGGGAGAGTTCACGCCGCCGGGGGTCACGAGGGACGCGCGCTCGAAGAGCGTCTGCGAAACTGGGGCTTCATACGGGTACGGGTAGCTCACACCAGCCATGGTCTCAGAGGCCGCGACAGACTTGCGGACGGGCGTTTCACCGCGCCGCCGCGGGGGAGGTCACTGCCATGATGATCAGGCTGCGTGGCGGGGGCCGCGGGGCCGGGGCAGGCAATACGTGTCGGGTGGAGATATGCAACGCGGTGGTGGACCGGGCGAGGGTACGGACGGCCTGGACCCGCAGCGCGCCCGTGATGCCCGAGCCCGTCGCGGCAAGCACCGGCGCCACGGCGCCGAAGCGGCCGATCCCGTACCGGGTCCCACCCGGACGCCGGACGGCGAGGACGGCCTCCCCAAGGGCCGCGGCATGGGAGTGACCTACAAGTACTTCGGCGCCCCCGACGGCGCCACGGCCGCGCGGGTGCCCCAGACGATGCGGCCCGAGGAGCTGGGCGGCGACGAGCTCGGCATGGGCGGCATGTTCACCAAGATCAAGCCGGAGACGGTCGCCGCGATGGTCCTGACCGGCATCGAGGGCATACCCCTGCACAAGGTGCCCCCGCTGGAGCTGGTCGTCCTGCACCCCGACTACGCCGTGGTCAAGCTGCCGATGACGGTGGTCGATCCGCTGCGCGGCGTCGGCGAGGAGTCGGTCGGCGCGGCCGCCTTCATCTGGTCGACCGTCCCGGACCGGGGCGGCCCCCGGGACGCCTTCAACGTCTACCAGCTGCTGCACGAGTGGCAGGACTTCTCCCACCGCCTCCACGAGGCCGGCCACCAGCCGTACTGCCTCGTCTGGCCCTGACCGGCCGGTCCCGTCCCGTCCCGTCCCGTCCCGTCCCGGTCGTACGGCGGGGCGGGGCGGTGCGGGGTCGGCGGTGCCGGTCTCGGCGGGCGGCGGCCGTGTGCAGTGCTTCCGCCATCGCTGACGTGCCCTGCGTGAGGTGCCGTGCGTGACGTAGCTGCGGATCGAGGCCGGGCAGGCGTCCCGGCCGACGCGCCCGTGGCCGCCGCCGGCCTCGTCCAGCGCGTCGAACGCCGGGCCCGCGTTGTCGGCCGGATTGCCCAGCCCCTCCCGCAGCCGCGCGAACTCCGCCCGGTCCAACGCCCCGTCGCCGTCCGCATCCATCGAGGCGAACACCCGCTCGTGGGCGGTGCGGGCGACCGCGACCCGCTCGGGGCGGGACAGGTACTCGTGCCGGGAGATCACGCCGTCCCGTCCCCATCGAGCACGGTGAAGATGTGGCGCTTTGCGATGAACGAAGCCGCCGTGTCCATGAAGATTCCTTTCGCGCACTTCGGACTGGCCCGCTACCCCACTCCGCGCGCCCCACGCGCCCCCTCTCACCTCTTTCCGCCCCCCGGCCCACGGGGCAGAGTGGCCGCATGGAGACGCGCGTACGGCTGGAGCCCTGGGGCGAGGACGACTTCTGGCTGCTGTCACGATGCAACTCGGCGGAGATGACCGCGCACCTCGGCGGGCCCGAGTCAGAGGAGAAGCTCGCCGACCGGCAGCGCCGCTACGAGGCCCTGAGCGCACGGGAGCCGGCCGCCGGGCGGATGTTCCGGGTGGTGCTCGGCGCCGAGAGCGTCGGGTCGATCGGCTTCTGGGAGCGGGAGTGGCGCGGCGAGCCGGTGTACGAGACCGGCTGGGCGGTGCTCCCGGAGTTCCAGGGCCGCGGCCTGGCCGCGGTCGCCCTCGCCGAACTCGTCGCCCACGTCCGCGCCCACGGCTCCCGCACCGCCCTGCACGCCTTCCCGGGCACCGACCACCCGGCGTCCAACGCCGTCTGTCGCCGGGCGGGCTTCACCTGCCTGGGCCGGGTCGACTTCGAATACCCCCCGGGCACCCCGCACCCCTCCAACGACTGGCACCTCCCCCTCACCCCCTGACCCCGCCCTCCCCACCGCCATTCGGTGCGCGTGCCGCGGGGCCGGACCAGGCCGGGCCGCCAGGCCGGGACGCCGGGCCGGACCGGGCCGGGACGCCGGGCCGGACCGGGCCGGGACGCCGGGCCGGGCTGGCCCGGCCGGAGCCCCGGGGCGCCGGCCCTCAGCCCTTCAACCCGTCAGCCCTTCAACCCGTCGGCCGCTCAGCCACTCAAGCGCTCAAGCGCTCAAGCGCTCAGCCGCTCAAGCGACCGTGAGGACCAGTCGGCCGCGCGTGCCCGGGGTGTCGAGGGCGGTGTGCGCCTTCGCCGCGTCCGAGAGGTCGAAGGTGTCCGCGACCCGGAGCGTCAGCTCGCCCGCGTCGACCAGCGCGACCAGCCGCTCCAGGTGCTCGCCGTCGGGGGCGACCTCCTGCTCCTCGACCCGGATCCCCCGCTCCGCGGCCGGCCCGGCGTGCGGGCGGAGCCCGACGTAGACCCCGCCGTCACGGACGAAGGCCAGCGCGGCCTCCCCCAGGACCGCCGCGTCCAGGACCCCGTCGACCGGGTCGGCCGGTGCCCCGCCGCGCTCCACGAAGGCGCTCGCGCCGAGCGACCGTACGAACGCCTCGTCCTCCGCGCCCGCCAGGGCGGTCACCACCAGTCCGGCCCGGACGGCCAGCTGGACCGCGAGCCCTCCGACCACCCCGGCCGCGCCGGTGATCAGCACGGACGCGCCGGGTGCCAGTCCGAGCAGGTCCACCGCGCGGGCGGCCGTCAGCCCGCTCAGCGGCAGCGCCGCCGCGGCCGCGTCGTTCACCGTCCCGGGGGCCTGGGCCAGCGCCGAGGCGTCGAGCACCACGTACTCGGCGTGCGTGCCGAGCGGCTTCACCGGGCCGTGGTGCAGACCCACCACCCGGCGGCCCACCGTCCAGCCCTCCACCTCCGGGCCGACCGCGTCGATCTCGCCCGCCACGTCCCAGCCGAACCCGAGCCGCTGCCCGGCCCCGCCGAAGACCCCCACGCGGACCGCTCCGTCGACCGGGTTCACCCCGGCCGCCCGGACCCGGATCCGGACCTGGCCGGCTTCCGGACGCGGCACCGGCACCCGCTCCACCCGCACCTGCTCCGGACCGCCGAAGGCGTCGACGACCGCTGCCCGCATGGTGTGCGTCTGCTCGCTCATTCTCTGTCTCCCCTGTGTCGTTCGTGTCGTTCGGCTCGGGTTCGCTGGGCGGTTCCGCCCTTCCCGATGACCACTAACTTAGGGAGAGGTACTCTCTTTTCGTAAGTACGTACTTGGGAGTGCGTACCCGACCCGGAAGTGGGCACCCATGGCCACCCGCACCGCCGCCGCCCGCCGTGCCGAAGCCCGCGCCGCCTACGACGCCTTCGTCAAGGAATGCCCCACCAGCCAGCTCCTGGCCCGCATCAGCGACAAGTGGGTCGGCCTCGTCCTCAGCGCCCTCGGCCAGGCCGAGACCGGCTCCATGCGCTACAGCGACCTCGGCCGCAAGATCCCCGGCGTCAGCCAGAAGATGCTCACCCAGACCCTCCGCTCCCTCGAACGCGACGGACTCGTCAGCCGTACCGTCACCCCCACCGTCCCCGTGCGCGTCGACTACGCCCTGACCGAACTCGGCGGCAGCCTCGGCTGTCTCCTCTCCTCCGTGAAGAGCTGGGCGGAGAACCACTTCGACGACGTCAGCGCCCACCGCGACGCCTACGACGAAGCCCTCGCGACCACGTAATCCGGGCGCGCCGCCCCGCCCCCCAATGGCATGCTGGGATCGTGAACGGTCCCGGCATCCATCTCACCCTCGCCCCCGAACTGCGCCTCTTCGCCCCGCCCAGCCGGCGCGCGGAACGCGTACCGACCGCCACCGACGGCGCCTCCAGCATCGGCCACGTCGTCGAATCCGCAGGCGTGCCCCTCACCGAGGTCGGCCGCCTCCTCGTCGACGGCCGCGAGGTGCCCGTCTCCTACGTGCCCCAAGCGGGCCAGTCCATCGAGGTGTTCGGCGTGGACCGCCCGCAACGGCTCCCCGACGCCCCGCTGCGCTTCCTCCTCGACGTCCACCTCGGCACCCTGGCCCGCCGCCTGCGCCTGCTCGGCGTCGACGCCGCCTACGAGAACGAGGACATCGGCGACCCCGCGCTCGCCACCCGCTCCGCCGCCGAACGCCGCGTCCTGCTCTCCCGCGACCGCGGCCTCCTGCGCCGCCGCGAGATCTTCGCCGGCGCCTACGTGTACAGCGACAACCCCGACGACCAACTCCGGGACGTCCTCGGCCGGTTCGCCCCCGACCTCGCCCCCTGGACCCGCTGCACCGCCTGCAACGGCCCCCTGCACGAGGCCGACAAGGACAGCGTGGGCGACCGCCTGGAACACGGCACGCAGCGCTCGTACGACGTCTTCGCGCAGTGCACCGACTGCGAGCGCGTCTACTGGCGCGGCGCCCACCACGCCCGGCTGGAACGGATCGTCGGCGAGGCCATGGCCGAATTCGGCGGCGCCGCCGCCTGATCCCCACCCCCCGGAGGCCCCCGTCCGGCAGACTCTCCGGCCATGACCGCAGCCGAGAACACCTCGCACGTCATGGACCCCGCCGTCACCGCGACCGAACCCCAGTCCGCCGTCACCGCGACCGAACCCCGGTCCGCCGCCACCGCGGACCCCCGGACCGTCGTCGACGTCGTGGTCGTCGGCGCAGGACCCACCGGACTCCTGCTCGCCGGCGACCTCGCCGCCACCGGACTCTCCGTCACCCTCGTGGAGCGGCGCCCCCGCACCGCCGCCAACCTCACCCGCGCCTTCGCCGTGCACGCCCGCACCCTCGAACTGCTCGACGCCCGCGGACTCGCCGACCCGCTCGTCACCACCGGCCGCCGGATCGACCGCATACGCCCCTTCGGTGGCATGCCCCTCTCCCTCCAACACCTGCGTTCGCGCTACCCGTTCGCGCTCATCACCCCTCAATATGAGACAGAGAAACTCCTGGAGCGCCGCGCGTTGTCCACAGGGGTGGACATCCAGTACGACAGTCGGTTGATCGGCCTGCGTCAGGACCGCGACACCGTCACCCTCGACCTCCGCCCCACCACCCCGGATTCCCCGGACGCCCCCGGCACCCCCGGCACCTCGACAGCCGCCCCCGGCACCGCCCCCACCCGCCGGATCCACGCCCGCCACGTCGTCGGCGCCGACGGCGTCCGCTCCACCGTCCGCGAGGCCCTCGGCCTCCCCTTCCCCGGCCGCGCCGTCGTCCGCTCCATGATCCTGGCCGACGTCCGCCTCACCGACCCGCCCGAAGACGCCCTCGCCGTCAACGGCACCACCGACGCCTTCGGCTTCCTCGTCCCCTTCGGCGACGGCTGGTACCGCGCCATCGGCTGGCGCCGCGACGCCGACGCCCCGGACACCGCCCCCGTCGACCTCGGCGAACTCCGCGCCATCCTGCGCGACGCCCTCGGCACCGACCACGGCATGCACGACCCCCGCTGGATGTCCCGCTTCCACAGCGACGAACGCCAGGTCCCCCACTACCGCGTCGGCCGCGTCTTCCTCGCCGGGGACGCCGCCCACGTCCACTCCCCCGCCGGCGGCCTCGGCATGAACACCGGCCTCCAGGACGCCGCCAACCTCTCCTGGAAACTCGCCGCCGTCCTCCACGGCCAGGCCCCCGACCCCGAAGCCCTCCTCGACAGCTACCACCGCGAACGCCACCCCGTCGGCCGCCTCGTCCTGCGCGTCAGCGGCAGCATCGTCCGCGCCGCCATGGCCGCCACCCCCGCCCACCGCACCGCCCGCGCCCTCGGCGCCGCCCTCCTCGCCCACATCGGCCCCGCCCGGGAACGCGCCCTCGGCATCGTCTCCGGCATCGGCATCGCCTACCCGCCCCCGCCCGGCACCCGCCGCCCCACCCCCGCCGGCCGGCGCGCCCCCGACCTCGCCCTCGCCCACGGAGAGCGCCTCTACGAGGTCCTGCGCACCGGCGGCTTCGTCCTCGTCACCCCGCCCGGCACCGCCACCCCGCCCGGAGCCCCCCTCGCCCACCGCCGCTGGGCCCGCGGGACGCGCACCGCGTGCGTCCTCGTACGCCCCGACGGATACGTCGCCTGGAGCTCCCCCCGGCCCACCGACGCCGAACTCACCGCGGCCGTCGCCGCCTGGCTGCTGCCCCGCCCCCTGCCGGGACCCGGCGGCCCCCGGGTCCCTCAAGGCCCTCAGAAGGCGTAACCGTCGCCCGTGTCCAGGGCCAGCACCACGTGCTCGTTGTTGCCGCGGTTGCGGTCGGTCGCCCCGCCGTTCCACCACGTGTCGATCCGCACCACCACCTCGGCCGGCCGCTCCCGCAGCCCCAGCGACAGCCCGATGTGCCGCCCCCTGCCGTGCTCCGGCAGCTCACCCGTCTCGCAGACCACCTCGCGCTGCCCCGCCCGCGCGCACCCCTCGGCCAGCTCCTGCCGGTCCGCGAGGTCGACCGACAGCCGCACCCGCACCGTCGCGTTCGGCACCCCGGACGGCCCCTCGTTCTGCGGCACCATCCACACCCTCAGCCGGCCATGGGCCAGGGACACCTGCCCGTGGTAGGCCACGTCGGCCTCCGGCCCGGCCCACGCACCCGCGGGCCCGGCCCCGCCCAGCACCAGCAAGCCCGCCACCACCACACTCCGTACGGCACCACGGCGCACCGCCACCACCTCCTCGCGCGGACGCTAGCCAGTCCACCCACCCCCCGGTCGGACCATCACACGAACGAGGGCGAGCCCTCCCCCATTCGCCTGCGTAGGCTTCCGGTCATGCTCATCGCACGCTCCGCCGCCCTCTTCGCCCTCGCCGCCGTCCTGGAGATCGGGGGCGCCTGGCTGGTCTGGCAGGGCGTGCGCGAGCACAAGGGCTGGGCCTGGATCGGCGCCGGCGTCATCGCCCTCGGGCTGTACGGATTCGTCGCCACCCTCCAGCCACAGGGCGATTTCGCCCGCGTGCTGGCCGCCTACGGCGGCGTCTTCGTCGCCGGATCCCTCCTCTGGGGCGTCGTCGCCGACGGCTACCGCCCCGACCGCTGGGACGTCACCGGCGCCCTCGTCTGCCTCGCCGGGATGGCCGTGATCATGTACGCGCCGCGCCGCTGACCCGGCCTATGCTGGCGAGGATTCGCCCGTACGAACGAACGACCCCGCGGGCGAACGTCCCCACGATCGAACGAGGAGCCCGCCCATGAGCACGCGCACGGCCACCCGAACCGCCGTAGTCACCGGCGCGAGCAGCGGAATCGGCGCGGCCACCGCCCGGCAGCTCGCCGCGGCCGGCTACCACGTCGTCCTCACCGCCCGCCGCAAGGACCGCATCGAGACCCTCGCCGGCGACCTGACCGACGCGGGCTACGAGGCCACCGCCCACGCCCTCGACGTCACCGACCGCGCCGCCGTGGACGCCTTCGCCGCCTCCCTCGACCGCTGCGACGTCCTGGTCAACAACGCCGGCGGCGCCATCGGCGCCGAGCCCGTCGCCACCGGCGACCCGGCCGACTGGCGCACGATGTACGAGGTCAACGTCATCGGCACCCTCAACGTCACCCAGGCCCTCCTCCCCGCCCTCACCGCCAGCGGTGACGGTACGGTGGTCGTCCTGTCCTCCACCGCCGGCCACGCCGCCTACGAGGGCGGCGCCGGCTACGTCGCCGCCAAGAACGGCGCCCGCGTGCTCGCGGAGACCCTCCGCCTGGAGATCGTCGGCCAGCCCGTCCGCGTCATCGAGATCGCCCCCGGCATGGTCAAGACGGAGGAGTTCGCCAAGACCCGCTTCCGCGGCGACGCGGCCAAGGCCGAGAAGGTCTACGAGGGCGTCGCGGAGCCCCTCTCCGCCGACGACGTGGCCGACACCGTCACCTGGGCGGTCACCCGCCCCAGCCACGTCAACATCGACCTCCTGGTCGTCCGCCCCCGCGCCCAGGCCTCCAACACCAAGGTCCACCGCGAGCTCTAGAGGACTCCCGCCGCCTTCAGCTGCGGCATGAGGGCCGCCGGCTTCAGCCCGGCGGCCTTCGCCGCGTCCAGGGCCCGCCGCAGGTCCGCCGCCAGGGTCGGCGTGAAGTGCAGCAGCACGATGTCCCCGGCCTTCAGCTGCGGAGTCGGCGGGGTCTGGCTCCAGGTGGTGAAGTCGTACGTCCACGTCACCAGCGCCTTCACCCCGCACGCCTTCGCCGCGACCCGCACGGCGTCGTCGACCGCCCCGTACGGCGGCCGCAGCAGCTTCGGCTCCTTCCCCCCGAAGGCCGCCGCCAGCCGCTCCCCGGCGCCGCACACCTCGGCGTCCTTCCCGGCGGCGTCGAGGGTGGTCAGGTCGGGGTGGTTCACGGTGTGGTTCTCCACCGTCGCCCGGCCCTGTCCGGTGAGCGCGGTGAAGTACCCGGTGTCGTACGCGGTCGCCCCCGGCAGCAGGAACAGCGACACCGGCACCCGCTCCTCCAGCAGGATCCGCGCGGCCTCGGGGTCGTGGGTCCAGCCGTCGTCGATCGTGATGAAGACGACCTTGTCCTGGGTCGGCACGTGCGACACCACGGGCGGCAGCCCCACCCCGGCCTCGGCCGACCCGGCGGCCCCGAGGGCGAGCGACAACGACGCGAGAGCGGCGACGAACACACGAGTTCTCCACATGCCGCACACCCTGGTCTAGACCAACCGAACCCGTCAACCCCCTTACAGGGAGCCGGAGTTGCGACGCACGCGCCCCGTCAGGCCCGTATGGGTGAATCCGCGCGAATTGTCGGTGGGCGCCGCTACGATCCGAAAGCGTGAGCCGCGAAAGGGAGGAAGCTATGGCCGTGATGCAACACGAGACCACGATCGCGGAAGCCGCCGATCGACTCTCAAAGGAGCTTCCCAGGCACCGAGTGGAGATTCTCCAGGGGAGGCTCATCGTGACACCACCTGCCGACGGAGAGCACGCGCTCACTTTGAGCTGGCTGACCGAAAGGTTCTTCGAGGCCGGGGCCAAGGAGGCGGGTCTGCGCTACCTCCAGGGCATCGGCATCTGGCTGCCCACAGGGCCCGCCGACTACGCCGTCCCGGACTTCGCGCTCGTCAGGAAGGACTTCCTGGACTTCAAGGGGCGGAACAACTGCTATTCACCCGAGGTGTTCCGCCTCATCGTCGAGGTGACCTCGTCGAACTGGTCGGACGACCTCGGCTCCAAGGTCGACTCCTACGCGAAGGCCGACGTCCCCTTCTACGTCATCGCCGACCGCCGCCACGACGAGGTCGTCGTCTGCCGCGACCCGCGCAACGGCACCTACCGCCTCCGCACGTCCCACAAGCGCGGCACTTCCATCACGGTCCCGGAGTACGTCGGAGTAACCCTCGAGCTCCCGGTGGACCTCCTCCTCGACGGCGACCAGGAGTAACACGCACAGGAACGTGAAATTCCGCCACACGTTCGAGTGAAGCGCCGGAAATCCCCCCAATTCCGCGCGCGGCGACACCTACGTTCGGTGACAACCCAAACGGCCCCCGACCGGGATGGCAGTCCCGGCCGAGGGCCTCACCGACGAGGGAAGGCACTCCCTGTGGCTGATCAGGACCCTAGCGCCCCCACACGCTTCATGGACCTCCAAGACCCCCGCTACGCCTACATGTTCGGGTTCCTCCAGGCCGACGGACACCTGTCACAGCAGAGTCGCCAGCGAGGGCGTCTCACAGTCGAACTCAACGCGCGGGACATTGATCTCCTGCGCGAGTTCCAGCGCCTCACCCCGTACAACAGCTCCGTCAGCGAGCGCACCCGGTCCACGAATTTCGCCGAGTCGAGTCACACGGCCACTTGGGCGGTCTGCGCTCTGGAAGCACGCACCATCGTCAACGAGCTCGGAATCCCCTACGGGCGCAAGTCCAAGACGATCACTCCGCCCCGCATGGAATTCTCCCGCCGCGACTACCTTCGCGGCATCATCGATGCCGACGGGTCAGTCGGATACACCGGCCAGGGACTGCCGTTCGTGTCTCTCACGACGGCCAGCACCGCGATCGGCGCCTACCTGTGCCATTACGTGAAGAAGCTCACCGGGGCCGAGCGCACGATCAAGCGCAATGCCCGCGATGGCGTCTACAACGTCATCTACACCAAAGAACCGAGCATGGAACTGGCCGCGCACCTGTACTACGACGGCTGCCTCGCCCTGGAGCGCAAGAAGGCAAGCGCAGCGGCACTGTCCACCTGGCTCCGGCCTGCGGATATGCCACGGGTGGTCCCACGCCGCCGCTGGACGACGGCCGAGGACCTGAAGCTGCTCGCCCTCGGTGACCCTGCTGCGGCAGCAGTCGAACTGGGACGCTCGGAGTCGGGCTGCAAACAGCGCCTCACGCGCCTGCGGACCGGTTGCGGCCCCTGGCCGAGGAGCTGACGACTCCGTGCCGAAGGGGCCCGGATCTCCACGATCCGGACCCCTTCCGTCCAGGAGCTCAACCCTTGATGCAGACGACCTGCCTGAGCTTGGCCACGACCTCCACGAGGTCCCTCTGCTGCTCCATGACCTGCTCGATCGGCTTGTACGCGGCCGGGATCTCGTCGACGACACCGGAGTCCTTACGGCACTCCACACCCCTGGTCTGCTCTTCCAGGTCGCGCGTCGAGAACCGCCGCTTGGCCGCCGCACGGCTCATCCGCCGGCCCGCACCGTGCGAGGCGGAGTTGAAAGCAGCTTTGTTGCCCAGCCCCTTCACGATGTACGTGCCGGTCGCCATCGAGCCAGGGATGATCCCGTATTCTCCGCCGCCCGCGCGGATCGCGCCCTTCCGCGTCACCAGCAGGTCCACACCGTCGTAGCGCTCCTCCGCCACATAGTTGTGATGGCAGCTGATCTCCTGCTCGAACGAGACCTTCGCCTTCCGGAACTCCTTCCGGAGGGCCTCCTTCATCAGGCTCATCATCACGGCGCGGTTGTACTTGGCGTACTCCTGCGCCCAGTAGAGGTCATGCCGGTACGCGGCCATTTCCGGGGTCTCCGCGAGGAAGACCGCGAGGTCCCTGTCGATCAGCCCCTGATTGTGCGAGAGCCCCCGCGCGACGCCGATGTGGTACTCGGCCAGCTGGTTGCCGATGCCCCGGGATCCGGAGTGCAGCGTCAACCACACTGCACCTTCCTGATCGATGTTGACTTCCGAGTGGTGGTTGCCGGCGCCAAGTGTTCCCATTTGCCGCATGGCCCGCTCCCGCCGGAACTTCACCGCGTCCGCGACGTAGTCGAACCGCTCCCACAGGTCCCCGAACCCGGAGTCCCCGAAGCCGTACAGCCGCACCGGGTCCACGGCCTCGCGGTGCATCCCAGCCCCCACCGGAATCGCCTGCTCGATGCGCGAGCGCAGCTTCGAGAGGTCGCCCGGGAGGTCGTTCGCCGTCAGGGAGGTCTTCACCGCCGACATGCCGCAGCCGATGTCGACGCCCACCGCCGCCGGGCAGACCGCGTCCTTCATGGCGATGACCGAGCCGACCGTGGCGCCCTTGCCGTAGTGGACGTCCGGCATCACCGCCAGGCCCTTGATCCAGGGCAGGCCCGCCGTGTTCTGCAACTGCCGCATGGCGCTGTCCTCGACCGACGCCGGATCGGTCCACATCCGGATCGGGACGTTGGCCCCGGACACCTCTACATACGACATATGACGCCAATCCCCCGAAAACCACAGAAAGTCACAGAAAGCTCGGAATGCGCAAAAAGCCTCGCTCATCGCCCCAAAGCAGTCAGGGAACCGGCGCCGGCACCAGCGTGTGCGATAGACATTGTGTCCATCCGTGTCCGAGTCGCGGCAACGGATTTTCCCGAGGGGACCAAGGGAGCCAGTGGACGTGGAGCGCAAGGCGGTACGCCGACGGGTCCTGCCCGGTATCGCGATGATCACCGCACTCGCGGCCGGAGTGACCGGTCTCACCGGGTGCACCGACGGCAGCGGCATCGGGATCACCAGCGACCAGAAGGGCGGCGGGAGCACCGCCGCGCCCGCCCAGCCCGGCAAGTACCGCAGCCTGCCACAGCCCTGCAAGGCCGCCGACGTCAAGCGCCTCAAGGCCATGCTCCCGGCTTCCGACTCCCTCACCACCCAGCAGCGCGAGCAGCTCTACGCCGGAACCGCGGAGCCCTCCTTCGACGGCGACCGGCACGTCGGCTGCCGCTGGAACGCGCAGGCGCCCGAGGGGAACCTGCTGCTGTCGGTCACGTTCGAGCGCGTGGTCTCGTACGACCGTGCCGCCGCGAGCGACGACGACAAGGCGCACACGGTGTTCGTACGCCGCCTCACGGACGCGCACCTGCCCTTCCCCGGCATCACCGGCTCCCCCTCCCCGAGCACCGCCCCCGGCGCCACCCCCGGTAACACCCCCGGTAATGCCCCCGGCGCCGCCGCGACCCCCGCCCAGCCTTCCGGTTCTCCTTCCGCCCCGCCCTCCTCGGCTTCCGCCCCCGCCTCCGCTTCGCCCTCCGTCCCGGCGTCCCCCACCTCCGCGCCCGAGCTCGGCTCGCGCGTTCTGGAAGGGCTCGGCAACGAGGCGTACCTGGACGACAAGCTGAGCCCGGCCGGGGCGAGCGCCGCCCAGTCGCGCACCGTGCGGATTGTGTTCCGCACCTCCAACGTCCTGGTCACCGTCGAGTACAGCGTGCAGCCGTCCGGACCCGCCGCAATCCCCTCAAGTGCGGAAACGCAGGACGAGGCGCGCCAGTTGGCGGAGGCCCTGGCCGAGCGTTTCAGCGAGTGAGGCCCCCCGTCCCGAGCGGGCGTGCGGGGCCGTCGTGACGGCGCGCACAGCAGGCGGGCACCCGGTCGGGCTACCGTTGCCCGGGTCCCGCGCCCGTAAGAAGTCCCCAACGTCTGAAGGAACCATGCACCGATCAGCCTCGCGTCTCACCCGTGTCCTCGCCTGTGCGGCCGTCGTCCCGGTGATCCTCACCGCCGCCGGGTGCTCGTCCGACTCGGGCTCGGAGAAGTCCTCGGGCACGGATTCCGGCAAGAAGTCCGCGGCCTCCTCGTCCGCCAAGCCGAACTCGAAGGCCTCGGCCGCCCTGGAGAAGGTGGCGTTCGCGAAGCTGCCCGACCCCTGCAAGGCGATCGCGTCGAAGACCATAGATTCGGTCGTTCCGGAAGCGAAGGAGAAGAACGGTACGGCCGCGAAGTCGAACGACCTCGCCAACCGGGCCAGCTGCTCCTGGAACGGCCTGCAGACGGACGGCGTGAAGGGCTCGCAGTACCGCTGGCTCTCCGTCTCCCTGGTCCGCTACGACTCGCACGCCACGCTCGGCAGCGGTGACAAGCGCGCCGAGGAGCAGTACAACAAGCAGATCGAGCTGGCGAAGACCACCGAGGGCGCGCACGACGTCAAGGTGGAGCAGGCCGGCGGGATCGGCGACCAGGGTTCCTCGGTCGCGTACGGGGTGAAGAAGGACGTCGACTTCTTCAACACCACCCTCGTGGTCCGTACCCACAACGTGGTCGTCACGCTCGACTACAACGGTGCCGCCTACGAGGGCGCCGGTGCCCCCGACCAGGCGAAGCTGCTCCAGGACGCCGTCGCGGCGGCCCGCGACGCGGTGAACGCGGTCGACTCCGCCAACAAGGGCGACGCCGCTCCCGACCAGGCTCCGTCCGGTTCCGCTTCGCCTTCCGGTTCGGCTTCGCCGTCGGGTTCCGCTTCCCCGCAGCAGTAGGCGGCGGGCGGTAAGGGGTCCTGGGGAACGGGTGACGCGCAGTCACCCGTACGCTGTGCCTGCCGTAGCTCGACAAGGGGAGGTCGCGGGTGGCCGCGATGCAGCTGACTCGTACGCACCGGATACTCATCGGTGTCGTGGTCGCCGGTGCCGTGGTCATCGCGGGCATCGGTTTCGCGGGATCGTACGCCGCGGTGCGCGCACTGGCGTTGCAGAAGGGCTTCGGCACCTTCTCGCTGGTGTTCCCGATAGGCATCGACATGGGCATCTGCGTGCTGCTGGCGCTGGACCTGCTGCTGACGTGGATCCGCATTCCGTTCCCCCTGCTGCGCCAGACGGCGTGGCTGCTGACGGCGGCGACGATCGCGTTCAACGGCGCGGCGGCCTGGCCGGACCCGCTGGGCGTGGGGATGCACGCCGTGATCCCGATCCTGTTCGTGGTCACGGTCGAGGCGGCCCGGCACGCCGTGGGCCGGATCGCGGACATCACCGCGGACCGGCACATGGAGGGCGTGCGCATCACGCGCTGGCTGCTCTCGCCCGTCCCCACCTTCAAGCTGTGGCGCCGGATGAAGCTGTGGGAGCTGCGCTCCTACGAGCAGGCGGTCGGCATGGAGCAGGACCGGCTGATCTACCAGGCGCGGCTGCAGGCCCGGTACGGGCGGGCGTGGCGGCGCAAGGCGCCGGTGGAGGCGCTGATGCCGCTGCGGCTGGCCCGGATCGGCGTGCCCCTGTCCCAGACGGCCCCGGAGGGACTGGTGGCGGCGGGCATCGAGCCGGTGCTGCTGCCTCCGGCGGGCCTGGCGGCCCCGGCTCTGGAGGCGGCTGCCCCGGAGGCGGCGGCGCTGGTGACCGCGGCCCCGGAGACCGCGGCCCCGGAGGCGGCGGACGGCGACCCGAAGGCCGCGGAGGTGCTGGTTCCGCAGCAGGCGGGTCCGGCGTCGGCGCCTGCGCCCGGCGCGGGCCCGGCGGTGGCTCCCCCCGTCGCGCACGTCCCGCCGGCGTTCGCGGTGGATCCCACCGCGATGCCGGCGGCGCACGACAGTGCCTGGTTCGCGGGGCCGCTGGCCCCGCAGGCGGCGTACGAGGGCGGCTACAACCCGCAGTACGTGGAGGGCCTGGAGCCGACCCCGGTCATGCCGCCGTCCGGCCCGGAGGAGCTCCCGGAGCAGGAGCCGTCCCGGAAGCCTTCGCAGCAGCTGCTGCCGGACGAGGAGGCCGACGACTCCGGTGCCGACATCGACGAGGTGAAGTTCGCGGAGGCGGCGTACGAGGTCTTCCGGACGTACATCGAGGAGAACGGCAAGGTCCCGAGCCCCGAGCAGGTCGACATATACCTCTCGGACCGACACGGCATCGCGCACCCGCGCAGCTTCAGCACGATCAGCCGGCTGATGCCGGAGCTGAAGCAGCGCTACCAGCGGGACCTGGAGAACGAACACATCGCCTGATCGTCCCGTCCCGGCACGCGGAAGGGCCCCGCACCCCCGAGGGGGGCGGGGCCCTTGCGTACGGCCTCTGCGCCGCCGGGTGCCTCAGGCGGCGAGCAGCTTGCGCACCCGGTCCGCGCCGACGGCGAGGAGCAGGGTGGGCAGGCGCGGCCCGGTCTCCCGGGTCACCAGGAGGCGGTAGAGCAGGGCGAAGAACTCGCGCTGGGCGACCTTGAGTTCGGGCGTCGGCTTGGCGTCGGGCTCCAGCCCGGCCAGCACCTTGGGCACGCCGTAGACGAGGGTGGTGAGCCCGTCGAGGGACCAGTGCGAGTCGAGGCCCTCCAGGAGGAGGCGCAGCTGCTCGCGGCCGTTGTCGTCGAGGGAGGACAGCAGCTCGGTGTCGGCGTCCTCGCGGACGAGGGTGCGCTGGTCGGCCGGGACCTGGCTGGTGATCCAGTTCTCGGCGCGGTCCAGGCGCGGGCGGACCTCGTCGAGGGAGGTCAGCGGCTGCGTCGGGTCCAGGTCGGTCAGGATGCGCAGGGTCTGCTCGTCGTGCCCGGCGGTGATGTCGACGACCGACGCGAGGGTGCGGTACGGCAGCGGGCGCGGGGTGCGGGGCAGCTCGTGGGAGGCGACGCGGACGGCGCGGGCGTGCGCGGCGGCGTCGGCCGGCAGCACGGTGCCGTCGGCGACCTTGCCCTCCAGCTTGTCCCACTCGTCGTACAGCCGCTGGATCTCCTGGTCGAAGGCGATCTTGAAGGACTGGTTGGGGCGGCGGCGCGCGTACAGCCAGCGCAGCAGCTGCGGCTCCATGATCTTCAGCGCGTCGGCCGGGGTGGGGACCCCGCCCTTGCTGGAGGACATCTTGGCCATGCCGCTGATGCCGACGAAGGCGTACATCGGGCCGATCGGCTGCTCGCCGCCGAAGATGTGCACGATCTGGCCGCCGACCTGGAAGGACGAGCCGGGCGAGGAGTGGTCGACGCCCGAGGGCTCGAAGATCACGCCCTCGTGGGCCCAGCGCATGGGCCAGTCGACCTTCCAGACCAGCTTGCCGCGGTTGAACTCGTTGAGCTTGACGGTCTCGGTGAACTCGTCCTCGGTGCAGACGTAGGTGAGCTCGGTGCTCTCGTCGTCGTACGCGGTGACCTTGGTGAAGTCCTTGCCGCACTCGCCGCAGTAGGGCTTGTACGGGAAGTAGCCGCCCTCGGCGCTGCTGCCGTCGTCCTCGGCGGCGGCGCCGGAGCCCTCGGCGGCCTCCAGCTCGGCCTCGTCGACCTGCTTCTGCTGGGGCTTCTTGCCGCCCGGCTTCTGCTTGGTGCGGTACTGGTCGAGGACGGCGTCGATGTCGGCGCGGTGCTTCATCGCGAACAGGACCTGCTCGCGGTACGCGCCGGAGGTGTACTGCTCGGTCTGGCTGATCGGGTCGTACTCGACGCCCATCTCGGCGAGGGCCTCGACGAAGGCCGCCTTGAAGTGCTCGGCCCAGTTCGGGTACGCGGAGCCGGCCGGGGCGGGCACGGAGGTCAGCGGCTTGCCGATGTGCTGGGCCCAGGACTCGTCGATGCCGGGGACGCCGGCCGGGACCTTGCGGTAGCGGTCGTAGTCGTCCCAGGAGATGAGGTGGCGGACCTCGATGCCCCGGCGGCGGATCTCGTCCGCGACCAGGTGCGGGGTCATGACCTCGCGGAGGTTGCCCAGGTGGATCGGGCCGGAGGGGGAGAGTCCGGACGCGACGACGACGGTTTTGCCGGGTGCTCGGCGCTCCGCCTCAGCGATGACCTCGTCCGCGAAACGGGAGACCCAGTCGGTCTCGGTGCTGCTCTGAGCCACGACACGTCCTTCTATCTCGAAATGCTGGCTACTGCCATTCTCCCAGACGGAAGCAGGCCCTCCGAGGTTGCCCGCGCGGCGCGGACCGGTCGCGGCGCGGACCGGTGCGGCCGGCCGCCGGGTGGCGGCCGGGTGGCGGCCGGCCCGTGCCGCGTCAGCTGTTCTGGTAGTTCTCGAAGTGCGCGTGGGTCAGCCGGTACTCGGCGCCGTCGCGCGTCATGCCGATGGTCCACGGGCGGCCGGCGGCGTCCTGGACCTGGCAGTTCTTCCCGTAGGCCACGGTGCGCGCCGCGTAGAGGTCGATCGCCGCGTCGCACGCCGCCAGCAGGGTTTCCAGGTACTCCAGCGGGGTGTAGCGCCGGACGTTGGCGAAGAAGACCGCGGTCTGTTCCTTGCGGGAGCGCTGGTACTCCAGGAAGTGCCGTACGGCGCTGTCGCCCTGGTCGCTGAAGTAGCAGGCCCGCCCGCGCGGTGTGATGAACCGCCGCCCCTGTGCCATGCGCGCGGCGATCTCCTCCGCGGTGGGCCCGTCGGGCACCTGCGGGCGCCGGTCGGGCTGCGGGGCGGCGGGCGCCGTGCGCTCGCTCTGCCGCTGTACGGGTACGGGTACGGGTTCCTCCTCGTCGGAGTCCTCCCAGCGGTTGGTCCTCGGCTCCTCGGTGTCGGCCTCGTCCATCGAAGAGGAGGAGGTGGCGGCGGCGGCCACGGTCGGCCGCCGGGCGGCCGCGACGGCCCGTACCGCCTCGGCGATCTCCAGGACGGAGACGAGGACGGCCCTGCCGCCGACCCGGTCGGCGAGGACCATCCGCCCGCCCCGCCGCAGGCCGCGGAGGCGGCTCGCGTCCATGTGCTCGGGGCCGCCGGACCCCACCGACACGGCGAGCGGGACGTGGAGGGTCGGGTCCACCCCGTGGATGACGGTGTCCACCAGCTGTCCCGTGGGTGTCTCGTAGTACGTCCGCAGGTTTTCGTCCGACAGGTTCACGTAGGTGCCGCCCGACGACATCTCCGTCATGTCCCCACCCTTCGACCGGACCGTCAAATCGGGCGGAGCCTATCCGGCGGGTACGGGCTTTGCCGGGCAAACCGGGAAACATACGCCGCCGTCTCCCCCCTAGCCCTCCCTTCCGCCTCCCCTCCGGGACGGGCCGCCGCGGCGGACAAATCCCGGGATGTGGACAGGTGCACCGTGGGATACTCGACGGGCATCAACCGACTCACAGGAACGGCAGCTCATGGCCTCGGTCCCTTCCCTCGCTTCCTCCGTCGAACAGCGCGTCGCGGACGCCCTCGCCTCCGCCCTGCCGGAGGCCGGTGCGACCGACCCGCTGCTGCGACGAAGCGACCGGGCCGACTTCCAGGCCAACGGCATCCTGGCGCTCGCGAAGAAGGCCAAGGCCAACCCGCGCGAGCTGGCGACGACCGTGGTCGAGGGCATCCCGACGGGTGACCTGATCCGGGAGATCGAGGTCTCCGGCCCCGGATTCCTCAACATCACGATCACCGACCGGGCGATCGTCGAGACCCTCGCGGCCCGCGCCGCCGACGACCGGCTCGGCGTGCCGCTGTCGCCGTCCGCCGGCACCACGGTGATCGACTACGCGCAGCCGAACGTCGCGAAGGAGATGCACGTCGGGCACCTGCGGTCCGCCGTGATCGGCGCGGCGATGGTGGAGATCCTGGAGTTCACGGGCGAGAAGGTGGTGCGGCGCCACCACATCGGCGACTGGGGCACCCAGTTCGGCATGCTCATCCAGTACCTGCTGGAGCACCCGCACGAGCTGGACCACAAGTCGGACGAGGAGGTCTCCGGCGAGGAGGCCATGTCCAACCTGAACCGCCTGTACAAGGCCTCGCGCGCGCTCTTCGACTCCGACGAGGAGTTCAAGACGCGGGCGCGGGCGCGGGTGGTGGACCTCCAGGCGGGCGAGCCGGAGACGCTGGCCCTGTGGCAGCGGTTCGTGGACGAGTCGAAGATCTACTTCTACTCCGTCTTCAACAAGCTGGACATGGACATCCAGGACCCGGACGTGGTCGGCGAGTCCGGCTACAACGACATGCTCGCGGAGACCTGCAAGCTGCTGGAGGACTCGGGCGTCGCCGTCCGCTCCAACGGTGCGCTGTGCGTGTTCTTCGACGAGTACAAGGGTCCGGACGGCAACCCGACCCCGCTGATCGTGCAGAAGTCCGACGGTGGTTTCGGCTACGCGGCCACCGACCTCTCCGCGATCCGCGACCGGGTGGGCCACCTGAAGGCCGACACGCTCATCTACGTCGTGGACGCCCGCCAGGCGCTCCACTTCAAGATGGTCTTCGAGACGGCCCGCCGGGCCGGCTGGCTGAACGACGAGGTCAAGGCCGTCCAGCTGGCGTTCGGCACGGTCCTCGGCAAGGACGGCAAGCCGTTCAAGACCCGTGAGGGCGAGACGGTGCGGCTGGTGGACCTCCTCGACGAGGCCGTCGAGCGGGCGACGTCGGTGGTCCGGGAGAAGGCCGAGAAGGTCGGCCTGACCGAGGAGGAGATCGTCGAGAACGGCCTGTACGTGGGCATCGGCGCGGTGAAGTACGCCGACCTGTCCACCTCTGCGGCGCGCGACTACAAGTTCGACCTGGACCAGATGGTCTCGCTCAACGGCGACACGTCCGTCTACCTCCAGTACGCCTACGCGCGCATCCGCTCCATCCTCCGCAAGGCGGGCGACCGCAGCCCGGTCGCGCACCCGGAGCTGGAGCTGGCCCCGGCCGAGCGCGCGCTGGGCCTGCACCTGGACGGCTTCGGCGAGCTGCTCTCGGAGGCCGCGGCCGAGTACGCCCCGCACAAGCTGGCGGCGTACCTCTACCAGCTGTCCTCGCTGTTCACGACGTTCTACGACCAGTGCCCGGTCATCAAGCCGGAGCCGGAGCTCGTGGTCGCCGAGAACCGCCTGTTCCTGTGCGAGCTGACCGCCCGCACCCTCTCGAAGGGCATGGCCCTGCTGGGCATCCGCACCCCCGAGAAGCTCTGACGCACCACCCGACGGCCCCCGGCGCGACCACCCCGCGCCGGGGGCCGTCGCGCTCTATCGTGGAAGGCGTCCGATCCGAGGAGGAGCCGGGAATGACGACCGCGACGCCTGCGCCCGGTGGATCCGTACCGCCGATGCCGGAGTACACGCCGAAGGCCCTGCGTGCCGCCATAGCGGCCCACGCCCCGGCCCTGCTGGCGGACTTCGACTCCGCTTGGCGGCGGCAGATCTGCGATGCCTACGACATCGGTCCGGTCCCGGCGTTCATGGCCCGCTGGTGGGGCGAGTACGCCCTCGCGCGCGACCCCGAGCTCGACCGGCACGTCGCCGACCTGGAAGCCAGGGCCGCAGACGCCATGGACGCCGGCACGGCCCACGGCCTCCTCGACGCGGCTTCGCGCATCCGCCACAGGCTGCGCGCCCTGGAGCCGGGCGAGTGAGCGAGGAGTTCACCGGGCCGCCGTGGGCGGTGGACTACACCCAGGACGCCGAGAAGTACCGGATCGGCCTGCCCGAGGAGCCGCGGGAAGCGTGCCGGGAAGCTCTCTTCGAGCTGCTGACCGCGCGTCACCCGTACCGGGGGGAGAAGGTGGAGCCCGCGCGCTCCACCGTCCCCCGCGGCCCGCACGTCGCGTACTTCGACAGCTACCGCGGGTGGATCCGGTTCGTCTTCCTGCCCCGTGTGGCCGAGCCGCAGATCGTGGTGGAGGAGATCTTCTGGCAGTAGGCGGCCCGTGCTGCCCTGAACGGCCTTCGTGTGACCGTGTCCTGTCATGCCCTCCCTGGTTCGACCGGGCAATACCCGGCGGTAGCGTTCCGTTCATACGGCCCTCCTACGGTCGGCGCGATCGTGCCGACCACCCGAGGGGGATCTCCCGCACATGCGCCGCAGACCGTTGAAGACGCTCACCGTCCTGGCCCTGGCCAGCGCCGTGGCCGCCGGCACCGCCGTCACCGCGAACTCCGCGCCCCAGCAGAGCGACTCGCACCAGGACATCCGGAACGTCATCTACCTGCTCGGTGACGGAATGGGCCGCACCCACGTGACGGCCGCGCGCGACCGCTACGTGGGCGCCTCCGGCAAGCTCACCATGGAGACCCTCCCGAACACGGGCGCGGTCGCCACCTACGCCGTCGAGAAGAACAGCGCGAAGCCGGCCCTGGTCACCGACTCGGCCAGCTCCGCGACCGCCTGGGCCTCCGGCGTGAAGACCTACAACGCGGCCATCGGCGTGGACGCGTACGAGAAGAAGGTCGCCACGCTGATGGAGCAGGCCCACGCGGCCGGCTTCGCCACCGGCAACGTCTCCACCGCCGAGATCACCGACGCCACCCCGGCCGCCCAGTTCAGCCACGCGCTGCTGCGCGGCTGCCAGGGCCCGGTCTACTCCGACGCCGCCTGCCTCCCCAAGAAGGACGACGGCAGCTACGAGCAGGCCCCGGCGGACAAGACGCTGGTCACGCCGATCGCCGAGCAGATCGCCCGCAACGGCACCGCCGACGTCATCCTCGGCGGCGGTCTCGCCCGCTTCGAGCCGGACGACCAGAAGGCCCTCCAGGCCCAGGGCTACCAGGTGCTCGGCAGCTTCGGCGACCCGGCGCTGCCCGCGCAGACGGCCGCCAGCCAGAAGGTCGCCACCAAGTCCGACCTGGACAAGGCGGCCGGCAAGAAGGTCATCGGCCTGTTCAACCGCGGCAACCTGACGGTGGAGCAGAACAAGGCCGCCCTGCCGGCCGACGCCCCGCAGAAGCAGGAGCCCTCGCTCGCGGACATGACCCGCAAGTCGATCCAGCTCCTGAACGACCGCAAGCAGGGCGGCTCGTACGACCGCAAGAAGCCGAAGAAGGGCTTCTACCTCCAGGTCGAGGGCGCCCAGATCGACAAGCGCTCGCACGCGAACGACGCCGCGCAGACCCTCGCCGAGGTCAAGGCCTTCGACGACGCGGTGAAGGCCGCCTACGAGTTCGCGAAGAAGGACGGCCACACCCTCGTGGTCGTCACGGCGGACCACGAGTGCGCCGGCTTCAACATCATCGAGAAGGGCACCTACACCAACGCCGAGGCCGTCGCGCCCCCGGCGAACACGGACGCCGGCAACACGGCCAACAACAGCGTCCCCTCGCGTGCCGCCTCGGGCGCCAAGGACCCGGTCCGCTCCAGCGGCATCGTCAACGGCGCGGGCTCCGGTGACGCGAAGAACTTCGGTCCGGCCACCTTCCGTACGCCCGACGACCCGGCGGACGTGAAGGACGGCAGCCCCGAGGCGAGCCTGTGGCTGACCTACCTGTCGGGCAACCACACCGGCGCCGACGTGCCGATCTTCGCCTACGGCCCGAACGGCAACGCCTTCGCCACGAGCCAGATCAACACCGAGCTGTACGGCAAGCTGTACCGCTCGCTGTTCGGCCGCTCCCCGCAGCAGCACTGATCCCCGGGCGGCCGGGGCCGGGGGCGCACTCCCCCGGCCCCGGCCGCCGTCGTTCCCGGCCCCGTCCCGGTCTCCCCAGGAGCACTTGCGATGACGTACCTCCCCCGCCGCACGGCGGCCGCCGCCGCGGCCACCGCCGCCCTGTTCGCGCTGGTCACGGGCTGCTCGGGAGCCGAAGCGCCCGCCGCCGCCGAGGCTCCGGCCACCGCCGCCTCCCCGGTGGCCCTGCCCGCCCCCCGCAGCGCGCCCTCCCCGGCCGCCGCCCTCACCCCGGCGCCCACGGCGGGCGAAGTCCGCCTCCAGCAGGGCCCGTTCACCGACCGCGTGAAGCTGACCGGCCTGCGCCTGGCGGCGTCACCCTCCTCCGTCACCGGGCACATCGCCATCGGCTCCGACGTCAGCGACACCCTGGCCCTGGAGATCACCGCCGCGTACTACGACGCGGAGGGCCGCCTGCTGGGCACCGGCACCTTCCACCACGAGGAGGAGGGCGAGGAGGCGCACGCCGGACAGCCCCACACCGGCCCCCGCGCGGCCGGTGACGGCATCGACTTCAGCGTCCCCGCCGACCACCTCACCGGCACCCCGGCCGCCGCGGTCCTCTCGATCCCGGTCCTGGTCAACGAGTGACGGCCGGGCCGCCGGTCAGTCGAGGATGCGCCGCACGGGCTGACCGGTGACGCGGGCGATCGTCTCGAAGTCGGCGTCCTGGTGGAGGACCGTCAGCTTGTGGTGCCGGGCGATGACGGCGACGAGCAAGTCGACCGGACTGGCGCACTGGTGCGCCCCCGTGTCGGCGAGTCCGCGCTGGAGGGTGGCCGTGTCCTCCCACACGGAGTCGCGCGCGACCCAGTAGGGGAACGTCTCCGTCAGCAGGCCGTCGGCCTCGTAGTACGCGGGGCGGCCGCCCACCGCCCGCAGGAACTCCTGGCGCACCGGTTCGCACAGCCCTACCAGCCCCGAAGCGACCGCACCGTCCCATTCGGGACCTGCCCGGCCTCGATAGAAGCGCACGAGCGCGCTCGTATCGATCAGAAAGCCCTCGCTCACGCGGCCGACTGCTCCTTGCCGCCGTCGGGTTCGACCCCGTAACCGATCGCTCCGAAGTCGATCTCACCGTCGGCGACCATCTGCCTCATCCGCTCCACGGCGGCGGCCCGGCGGCGGCGGTCCGCGATTTCCCGCAGCGCGGCGTTGACCGTGTCCTTCTTCGTGGTGGTGCCGAGGTGACGGGCCGCCTCGGCGAGGGCCTCGTCGTCGAGGTCGATCACGGTTTTGGACATGGCCGCCTCCAGAGAACGATCACGGACCCGCACATGCGTATATCCGATTCCCAAAAAGGATATCCCATATCGACGGTCACCGTGACGCGAGTCACAGGGAACGTTCCCCCGGGTCGCCGCCTCTTCGGTGTGTCGGCAACCGCCACACCGAGGGGGAACACGATGGACGAGGACAGGACGCGACGCCGGACGGGGGCCGCGCTGGCCGGGCTGCTGGCCGCCGACGGGCTCGTACACCTGTACTGGGCGACGGGGGCCACCTGGCCCGCCCCCGACGAGCGGAGCCTGTCGCTGGCCGTGCTCGGCACCGAGGTGTCCTTCGGGCCGCCCGTCGTCCTGCCCCTGGCCGCGCTCACGCTGACCGCCGGGGCCGGGGTCCTGGCCCACGGGTACGGGCGCGGCGGGCGCGTGAGCCGGGCCGTCGCGGGCGCGGTGGCCGCCGGGCTCGCCGTACGGGGCCTCGCGGGCCTCGGCTGGGCCACCGGGCTCCTCCCCAGCCCGCCCGGCAGCCCCTTCCACGCCCTCAACCTCGCCCTGTACACGCCCGCCTGCCTCGGCTTCGGCTGGGCGGCGGCCCGCCTGGCCCGCGCCAGGTGAACCCCGCCGACCGCGAACGCGGGGTCGCGCTGGCCCGCGCGGCCCGCGCCGGGGACACCCTCGCGCTGCACGCGCTGCTCGACCACCTGACCCCGTACATCGCCCGCATCTGTACCCCGATCGCCCTCGCGGACGGCCCGGACGCCACGCAGGAGGCGCTGCTGGCCGTGTTCACCGCCCTCCGGTCGCTGCGCGATCCCGAGGCCCTGTACGGCTGGGTACGGGCCGTGTCCGTGCGGGAAGCGGTACGGGTGGCCCGTCGGGCGGCGCGGACGCGGCCCGACGGGCTGGACGACGTACCGGCCGGGGGCGATCCGCAGCTCGCCGCCGACATCGACGACGTGCTGGCCCGCCTGACGCCCGAACACCGGGCCGTGCTCGTCCTGCGGGACGTGGAGGGCCTGGACGAGGAGAGCGCCGCGGCCCTCCTGCGCATCCCGGCCGGCACCGCCAAGTCCCGCCTGCACCGGGCCCGTTCCAGCTTCCGAAAGGCGTGGTCCGCGTGACCGACCCGACCCTCCCGCCCCCGGGAACGCCCGTCCCCGGGATCGACCCCGTGCACCGGCTGCGCGTCATGGCGGCCGCGGTGCGCGGCGCGCACGTCGCCGAGCACGTGGTGGACGCCCCCTTCGAGGAGGTCTGGCCGGTCATGGCCGCCCTCGGCTTCCTCCCCGACTTCCGCCGCGTCCGCGTCGTACGCGCCGACGCCGACGCCGACGGCGGCCGCTTCGAGGCGCTGGCCCGCGGCCGGTACGGCTTCCGCGCCCACCTGCGGGGCTTCGCCCGCCCCGGCTGGTGCTGGCTGCAGAGCCGCTTCCTGATCGTCGGTCTCGCCGCCGCCCCCGCCCCCGACCCGGCCGCCACCCGGATCGCCCTCACCGGCGGCGTACGCGTCCCCACCCGGGCGGCGGTCGTCCCCTTCGCCACCCGGCGCGAACTGGACGAGGCCGCCCACCGGCTGGCGTCCCTGGTCCGCGCCGCGGCGCGCCCGCCGGGCGGGTGAGCGGTGAGCGGGTAAGCAGGGCCGGGCACCACCGGGTGCGCCCGTTCACCCGTACGGCCCGATTTCCGCCCGCGGGGGCCGGGTAGGGGACGGCCCGTCCTTCCCCCGAGCGCCACCCGGAGGCATCCGTGCCCGACATGAACGGCCCCTACAAGCCCGGCACCCCGTGCTGGATCGACCTGATGGTTCCCGACCAGCAGGCGGCCCTCGACTTCTACTGCGACCTCCTCGGCTGGCAGGGCGAGGTCGGACCGGCCGAGACCGGCGGATACTCCGTCTGCACCCTCAAGGGCAAGCCGGTCGCCGGCATCATGAAGGCGTCGAACCCGGACGGCACCGTCCCCGACCCGCTGCCCCCGACGGTGTGGACCACGTACCTGGCCACCGACAACATCGACGGCACCGCCAAGTCCGTCACCGACGCCGGCGGCACGGTCATGATGGGCCCGATGGACGTCATGGACCTCGGCCGGATGGCCGTGATCGCCGACCCGACCGGGGCCGTCGTCGGCCTGTGGCAGTCGGGCACCTTCGACGGCGCGGGCATCGTCAACGAGCACGGCGCGCTCATCTGGAACGAGCTGAGCACCCCCGACCTCCCGGCCGCCTCCGCGTTCTACTCGTCCGTCCTGCCCGTCACCACGCACCGCTCCGAGATGCCCGGCGCCGAGGGGTACATCGAGTTCCAGGTCGACGGGCGCGCGGTCGGCGGGATGATGGACCTGACCCAGCTCCCGCCGGGGGTGCCCCCGCACTGGCAGGCGTACTTCCACGTGGACAACGTCGACGAGGTCCAGGCCGCCGCCGTCCGCGCCGGCGGCAGCGTCCTCGCCCCCGCCTTCGACATGGCGGCCGGCCGGATGGCCGTCCTCGCCGACCCGCAGGGCGGAGCCTTCTCGGTCATCACGTCCACCATGCAGGATCAGCCTGCCTGACCCCCGTGCCCCGGAGCCGCGGCCGGCGCGGACCGTGACACGCCCGTGGGTGCGGGGAGTTCACCGCACCCACGTTCCCTCCGGGACCGGTCAGCGTTCGATCGGGTAGGACGTGCGCCCCGACGCGCCGTCGATCTCGTCGTGCGCCTTGGTGAGCAGTTGCTCCTTCAGATCGTTGAGGGCGCGGGCCGCCGCGATCTCCTCGCCCACCCTGGGCTGATTGCCGTCACTGGGGTGACGGCTGGAATAGCCGTGCGAGCGCAGCTCGCTCCCGTCCGGCAGCCGGACGAGGGCGGCGGCGCGGGTGCGCCTGCTGTCCTCCTGGAACTCCACGTCCACATGCCATCCGACGGCATCCTTCATGGCGATCACCTCCGTGGCAGCTGCTTTCCAGGGTGCACCCGTCGGCCCGCCCCCGCCCGCCCGCCCGCGCACGGTGCGCGGCGGTCACGCGTTCAGCGGGTACGAGTGCCGTCCCGTCGCCTCGTCGATCTCTCCGTGGGCCTTCTGGAGCAGCTGGCCCGCGAGGTCCATCAGGGCCCGCGCCCCGGCGATCTCCTCACCGACCCGCAACTGCTCCGGGTCGGACGGGTGCCGCATCGCGTAGCCGCGCGCCCTGACCTCGGAACCGTCGGCGAGCCTCAGCAGGGCCGCCGAGTTCGTGCGGTGGCCGTCCTCCGTGAACTCCATCTCGACGTGCCAGCCTGCGAGTGTGGGCATGGCGGATCACCTCCACAGTGCCGTGCGCCTCTCCCCCCAGCCTGCTCCTCCCGCCCCGCTAGGGCCAGTCGACCATGGCGGCGAAGACCAGCACGTTCAGCACCACGGCCCCCGGCGCCGCCAGCGCCAGCGCGAGGCGCCGCCCCCGGTAGCCGTGGTTCCGGGGCAGCGCCCAGCAGGCCACGAGCAGGAGCAGTACGAGGACCAGCCCGCTCGTGAACACCGTCCACGCGGGCCCGAAGCTCGCGTCGAAGCGGTCCGAGGCCGCGTCCGCGCAGGAGTCGCAGGCCATCGGGGAGAGCCCCGCGAAGAACAGGGTGACGGCGGCGGCCGGCAGCGTCAGCAGGGTGGAGAGGAGCGGCGCGACGTACGCGCGGCGGTCACGCTCGGGGATGTCCATGTCCCCCACTCAAGCGGGACGGCGAAGGGCCGGCATGAGTGTCCGTACTCATCCCGGCCCGCGCACCGCACTCAGCGCACTCGGCGCACTCAGCGGGTCTCGCGCAGCCAGCCCGCGACCTCGGTCGCCCAGTAGGTGAGGATCGTGTCGGCGCCCGCCCGCTTGATGCCGAGCAGGGCCTCCAGGATCGCCCGGTCGCGCTCGATCCAGCCCTTCTCGGCCGCCGCCTCGATCATCGCGTACTCGCCGCTGATCTGGTACGCGGCCACCGGGACGTCCACGGCCTGCGCGACCCGGTGGAGGATGTCCAGGTACGGACCGGCGGGCTTGACCATGACCATGTCGGCGCCCTCCTCCAGGTCCAGCGCCAGCTCGCGCAGGGACTCGCGGGCGTTCGCCGGGTCCTGCTGGTAGGTCTTGCGGTCGCCCTGGAGGCTGGATCCGACGGCCTCGCGGAAGGGCCCGTAGAAGGCGGAGGAGTACTTGGCCGTGTAGGCGAGGATCGAGACGTCCTCGTGGCCCGTCTCGTCGAGGGCGTCGCGGATGACGCCGACCTGGCCGTCCATCATGCCGCTGGGGCCCACCACGTGGACGCCCGCGTCGGCCTGGACCTGCGCCATCTCCGCGTACCGCTCCAGCGTGGCGTCGTTGTCGACGCGGCCGTGCTCGTCGAGGACCCCGCAGTGGCCGTGGTCGGTGTACTCGTCCAGGCACAGGTCGGACATGATGACGAGGTCGTCGCCGACCTCGGCCTTCACGTCGCGGATCGCGACCTGGAGGATGCCGTCGGGCTCGGTGCCCGCCGTGCCGAGCGCGTCCTTGTTCTCGTCGGCCGGGACGCCGAAGAGCATGATCCCCGAGACCCCCGCCTCGACCGCCTCCACGGCGGCCTTCCGCAGCGTGTCCCGGGTGTGCTGGACCACGCCCGGCATCGCCGAGATCGGCAGCGGCTCGGAGATCCCCTCCCGGACGAACGCCGGGAGGATCAGGTCCGAGGGGTGCAGCCGGTACTCCGCGACCATCCGCCGCATGGCCGGGGTGGTGCGCAGCCGGCGGGGCCGGGAGCCGGGGAAGGATCCGTACGCGCTCATTCTCAGTCGCCTCTTCGAGCATCGACAGCAGTCCCCCCAAGCCTAGGGGCCCGCCGTCCGCACCCCGAACTCGCACCACACGGCCTTGCCGGGCATCCGCGGCGTCACCCCCCACCGGTCCGCGACCCCGGCCACGAGCAGCAGCCCCCGCCCGCCCTCGGCCCCCGGATCCCGGTCCGCGATCCGGGGCCGCCCGCCCCCGCTGTCGTGCACCTCGGCCCGGACGGCCCCGTCGAAGAGCATCAGCCGCACCCGGTAGTAGCGGCCGGGCGGCACCCCGTGCAGCAGGGCGTTGGTCGCCAGCTCGCTCACGCAGAGCAACAGGTCGTCCCGGCGGGATGTGACACCCCACGCGTGCAATGTCTCCGCCGTGAACTCCCTGGCAGGGCGGACGGATTGGGGGCTGCGGGGGAAGTACCGCTCACGCAGCAGGGCCGGATGGATTTCCACGTTCACGGGACGATCGTCGCGGTGCGTGACTAGCGTGGCGGAGACGAAGAACCCGTACTCCTTCATGAGTACGGGTTGGTACCGGTATCTCGCATGCGTACGTGGGGAGTTCACAGGTATGCCACCACGCAAAAAGCCCCGGCCGAACGAGACGGCGATGAAGATGGTCGGCGCGCAGGTCGCCACCGCCCGCGTCGCCAACGGAATGACCCAGCGCACCTTCGCGGAAGCGCTGCATGTGGACGAAGAAACCGTCGCCTCGATCGAGCAGGGCAGGCGGGTCCTCATGCCCAACGTCGCCGAGAAGATGGACCGCGTCCTGGGCCTTCCCGGCCTCCTGGCGGTCGCGGCGAACAGGATGCCGGAGGTCGACATGATCCCCGCCTGGGCGGAGGAGTACATGGAGCGGGAACGGGAGGCTCTGGCCCTGTCCTGGTACGACACCTTGACCGTTCCGGGTCTGCTCCAGACCGAGAACTACGCCCGCGCGGTACTCGGCTGCCGCGTGCCGTTCGTCGGCGAGGAAAAGATAGAGCGCCAGACCGCTCACCGCATCCAGCGCCAGAAGATCCTCACCCGCCCCGTTCCTCCGACGCTCAGCTTCATCGTCTGGGAGGCACCCCTCCGGGACCTCATCGGTGGCGTCGAGGTCTACCGGGAGCAGCTGCGCCATCTGCGCGCTTGCGCCGATCAACCAACCATCTCGCTCCAGGTGCTGCCCCTCGGCATCACTTCGCACGCGGGCCTCGATGGCTCCTTCATCCTGCTGGAAACACCTGAGTTCCAGCACCTCGCGTACTCAGAAACCCAACGCGGCAGCTTCCTCGTGCGCGACCCGAACGAGGTCAGCATCCTCTCCCAGAAGTATGCGATGCTGCGGTCACAGGCCCTCAACTTCGCAGAGACGAAGGACCTGTTGGACCGGTTGCTAGGAGAGTCATGAGCACCCCACTGAAGTGGTTCAAGTCCAGCTACAGCGGCAGCGAAGGCGGCGCCTGCGTCGAGGTCGCCACCTGCGAGTGCGCCGACACCGTCCACGTCCGGGACTCCAAAGTCACCGACGGCCCGACACTCACCCTCGCCCCCGCCGCCTGGGGCACCCTCACCCGTTGGGTTCGTTCCTGACCTTCCACCGCCACAGCCCGTCCGGCCGGGTGTCGTGTCCGAACTCCGGGCCCAGTGGGCCCACCCGGGCGTAGGCCTCCGGCGTCCGGGGGTCGTCCCGTAGGGCCAGGCCGTAGGCGGCGCTGAGCCGGACGTCCTGCTCCTCCGCGTCGAGGAGTTCCGCCAGCGCCTCCGTGATCTCCGGCGAGTGGTCGTCGCCGCGGGCGGTGGCGTACACGGCCCGGCGGCGGACCTCCGGGTCCCCGTCCCCGAGCAGGGCGAGCAGCACCGCCCTGTCCGGCTCCCGGAGCTCCTCCCCGCCCAGCACCCCGGCGGCAGCCACCCGTACCCCCGCGTCGGGGTCCCGGGCCAGGCCGCACACCGAGCGGGTCGTCTCCGGGTCCAGCGGCCGGTCGAACATCCACGGCACCCGGCTCCGCACCCGGGGGTCCGGATGCCCGGCGTACCGCAGCCCGAAGGCCCGCGCCTGCGGGAGGTCCTCCTCGGTCACCAGCCGGAGCACCAGCGCCAGTACCCCGCCGTCCCGTTCCGTGGCGGCCCAGCCGGGAAGCAGCTCGGCGCGCCGCTTCTCGTACCAGGGAGCGTGGTCCATGACGCCGGACATCAGCCTGCCCAGGCCCAGGAAGTCGGCGACGAACGCCCGGTACGCGGGCGAGGGGTGCTGGTGGAAGGCCACCACCTCCCGCCACGTCTGCGCACTCCGCCGCAACAGCAGCACCCATCGGGCCGCCGACCGGTCGACGTGTTCTTCGGCCCCCTCGCCGTCCGCGTACCGCACGGCCCGCTCCATCAGCTCCCCGACCGGGGTCAGGATCCGGTGGCGCCACTCCAGCTGGGTCAGGACGGCCCCGTGCCCGCCCCGTACGGTCCGCCCGCCGAGGGTCACCTCCTCGACGCGGTCTTCCGTGCCGTCCCGCACCCACCGGGTGTCCGCAGGCCCTTCCGCCCCCGTCAGCCGCCGCAGCTCCCCCTCCGCGCCCCGCTCGTACCACCAGCGGGCCGCGACCAGCAGCCGGTCGCGCTCCGCCTCCGGCAAGGGCGTGCTGCGCGTGTCGAGGAACGCCGACACCACCGCAGGGGAGCCGCCCTCGACGGCCCGCAGCATCGGGGTCGTACCGTCCGGCAGCAGCCGGTCCGGGTCCGCGCCGGCCTCCACCAGCGCCTCGACGGTCTCCACCGCGTACGCGGCGACCGCCGCGCAGAGCACCGGCAGCCCGTCCTCCCCCGCCGCGTCGGGGTCCGCGCCCGCCTCCAGAAGGTCCCCTGCCGCCTCCGCGTCACCGGCGGCCACCGCGTCCACCAGCCGGGCGTCCAGCTCCGTCATCGGTCCCCCCTCGTCCGGCGGCGATCCTCGCCGTACGGAGGCCTGCGGACAACCGGATTACCCCCGGGAGCGGGAACGACAACGGCGAAGGGGCCCGGGTGCGCTGTGCACCCGGGCCCCTTCGCCGTGTCCCGTAACGGGCCGACCCCGTCTAAGCCGCTCACGTCGTGCGACGGCGACGGGCGCCCGGGCGGCGTTCGCTCGGGCGGGAGACCGTCTCGCCGGCCTCCTTCGCGGCCTCGCGGCGGGCCTCGCCGTACGCGGCGAGCGCCTCCGCCAGCTTGCCCACGCTCGGCTCCGGCGACAGCACGTCCACGCGCAGGCCGTGCTCCTCCGCCGTCTTGGCGGTGGCCGGGCCGATGCAGGCGATGACGGTCACGTTGTGCGGCTTGCCCGCGATGCCGACCAGGTTACGGACGGTCGAGGACGAGGTGAAGAGCACGGCGTCGAAGCCGCCGCCCTTGATCGCCTCACGGGTGTCGGCCGGCGGCGGCGACGCGCGCACGGTCCGGTAGGCCGTGACGTCGTCGACCTCCCAGCCCAGCTCGATCAGACCGGCCACCAGGGTCTCGGTGGCGATGTCGGCGCGCGGCAGGAAGACGCGGTCGATCGGGTCGAAGACCGGGTCGTAGGGCGGCCAGTCCTCCAGCAGCCCGGCGGCCGACTGCTCGCCGCTCGGCACCAGGTCCGGCTTGACGCCGAACTCGACCAGCGCGGCGGCGGTCTGCTCGCCGACCGCGGCGACCTTGATGCCCGCGAAGGCGCGCGCGTCGAGCCCGTACTCCTCGAACTTCTCCCGCACCGCCTTGACCGCGTTGACGGAGGTGAAGGCGATCCACTCGTAGCGGCCGGTGACCAGGCCCTTGACCGCCCGCTCCATCTGCTGCGGGGTGCGCGGCGGCTCCACGGCGATGGTCGGCACCTCGTGCGGCACCGCGCCGTAGGAACGCAGCTGGTCGGAGAGCGAAGCGGCCTGCTCCTTGGTGCGCGGTACGAGGACCCGCCAGCCGAACAGCGGCTTCGACTCGAACCAGGCCATCTCCTCGCGCCGCGCGGCGGCGCCCTGCTCACCGACCACGGCTATGACGGGCCGCGCGCCCTCGGGGGAGGGGAGCACCTTGCCCTGCTTGAACACCTGGGCGATGGTGCCCAGGGTCGCGCTCCAGGTCCGCTGGCGGGTCGTCGTACCGCCCACGGTGACCGTCAGCGGGGTCTCCGGCTTGCGGCCGGCCGACACCAGCTCGGCGGCGGCGGCGGAGACGGTCTCCAGGGTCGCGGTGACGACGACGCTGCACTCGCTGGTGCCCACCTCGCTCCAGCAGCGCTGCGAGGCGTGCCGGGCGTCGACGAAGCGGACGTCGGCGCCCTGCTCGCCGCGCAGCGGCACACCCGCGTAGGCGGGCACGCCGACGGCGGTGGCGACACCGGGCACCACCTCGAAGGGGATGCCCTCGTGGGCGCAGGCCAGCATCTCGGAGGCGGCGTTCCCGTCGAGCCCCGGGTCGCCGGTGACGGCACGGACGACCCGCCTGCCGGAGCGCGCGGCCTCCATGACAAGATTGGCGGCGTCGCGGATCACCGGGACCCCGGCGGCGGCTGACAGTTCGTCAGCGACCGTCAGCTGCGGCGTGTCGACGCCCGCGCGCGCGTGGGTCCGTACGACGTCGAGCACCTCTGGCTCGGCGATCAGTACGTCCGCGGCGACGAGCGCCTCCACGGCGCGCAGCGTCAGCAGACCCGGGTCGCCGGGGCCGGCACCGAGGAAGGTGACGAGCCCGTGCGCGGCGACGGCCGGAAAAGCGGAGGTGGTGGGGCTTGAGGGGTTCAAAGGGATCGCTCCCCCATCAGACCGGCCGCGCCCTTGGCCAGCATCTCGTCCGCGAGTTCGCGGCCGAGCGCCATGGCCTCGTCGTACGACTGGGGCACGGGACCGGTGGTGGACAGCTGCACCAGCGTGGTTCCGTCGAGGGTTCCGACGACGCCGCGCAGGCGCATTTCATTGACAATCTCCCCGTCGGCCAGAAGGTCGGCGAGCGCGCCCACGGGGGCGCTGCAGCCGGCCTCCAGGGCGCCGAGCAGGGACCGCTCCGCGGTCACGGCGGCCCGGGTGTGCGGGTCGTCGAGCTCACCGAGTGCGGCGACGAGCTCCGTGTTGGACGCGAGGCACTCCACGGCCAGGGCACCCTGGCCGGGCGCGGGCAGCATGTTGTCGACCGACAGCAGGTCGGTCGCCTCGTCGCCACGGCCGATCCGGTTCAGTCCGGCGGCGGCGAGCACGACGGCGTCGAGCTCCCCGTCGCGCACGAACCCGATGCGGGTGTCGACGTTGCCGCGGATCGCGACGGTCTCGATGCGCTTGCCCAGGCTGCGGGCGTACGCGTGCAGCTGCGCGGTGCGGCGCGGCGAGCCGGTGCCCACGCGGGCGCCGTCGGGCAGCTGCTCGAGGGTCAGGCCGTCCCGTGCCACGAGCGCGTCGCGCGGGTCCTCCCGCTTGGGCATGGCCGCGATGACCAGCTCGTCGGGCTGCGTGGTCGGCAGGTCCTTCAGCGAGTGCACGGCGAAGTCGACCTCGCCGCGGACCAGTGCGTCGCGCAGCGCGGTGACGAACACCCCGGTGCCGCCGATCTGGGCGAGGTTCTCGCGGGACACGTCACCGTAGGTCGTGATCTCCACGAGCTCCACCGGGCGGCCGGTGACCGCCCGGACCGCCTCGGCGACGTGCCCGGACTGGGACATGGCCAGCTTGCTGCGCCGCGTGCCGAGCCTGAGGGGCTGGTCGGGACGTGTGTTCATGATGCCCGTCCTGGGTCGTCGTCGTTCTTCGGATCGGCCGCGTCCGCCCGGCTGACGGATTCCACCGTCTGAGGGTCGAGGTCGAAGAGTTCGCGCAGCGCTTCGGCGTACCCGGCGCCGCCGGGTTCGCTCGCGAGCTGCTTGACGCGCACGGTCGGCGCGTGGAGGAGCTTGTCGACGACGCGGCGCACGGTCTGGGTGACCTCGGCCCGCTGCCGCTCGTCGAGGTCGGGTACCCGCCCGTCGAGCCGTGCCACCTCCATGGCGACGACCTCGGCGGCCATCGCCCGCAGGGCGACGACGGTGGGGGTGATGTGCGCGGCGCGCTGGGCGGCGCCGAAGGCGGCCACCTCGTCCGCGACGATCGTGCGCACGGCGTCGACGTCGGCCGCCATCGGGGCGTCGGCCGAGGCCTCGGCGAGGCTCTCGATGTCGACGAGGCGCACCCCGGGGATCCGGTGCACGGCGGCGTCGATGTCGCGGGGCATGGCCAGGTCGAGCAGCGCGAGCCGCACGGCCGTGCCGGCGACGCTGCTGCGGACCGTCCGGCGGGGCTGCCGCTGTGCGGCGGCCTCGCCCTGGTCGGCCCAGGTGCCGTGCAGTTCGAGGGAGGTGGCGTCGACCCCGGTCAGCGCGGAGCGGCCGTCCCCGGCGGGGGCGTCGAGGCCCAGGGGGCAGCCGTCGGGTTCGGCGGTGGCCGGCGCGGGGACGATGGTCCGCGCGGCCCCGGCGTCGGCGAGCCGCCGCCCGGCCTCGGCGGCGGCCACGAGCCGCGCGACGACCTCGGCGTCGGCCACGGCGACGGCCGTCCGCGCGCCGTCACCGGCGCCGGGCCCGTGCGTCGCCGCACCTGCCGCGCCCGCTCCGGGGCCCTGGGCCACGGCTCCGGCGGTGGCCGGCCCGGTCCCGGCGGAGCCGTCGGCCGTGCCCGTGGCCGGGGCCCGTCCTTCCGGTCCCGCCGGGGAGGGCGCCTCGGGGCCGCCCTCCACCGCGCGCGCCACGTCGTCGCCGGTCAGGACCAGCCCGGTCGCCCCCGTGCAGGAGACGACCACGTCAACACGTGTCAGTTCGTCGGTGACGGCGCCCATCGTCACGGCCCGCGCCGCGACACCGGTGCCCGAGGCAACCAGAATCTCGGCGAGACGTTCCGCCCGCTCCGCGGTCCGGTTGGCCACGACGATCTCGGCGACCCCCACCCGCGCGAGCGTCGCGGCGGCCAGCGAGGACATCGACCCGGCGCCGATCACCAGGGCCCGCTTGCCCGCGGCCCACTCGCCGACGGGCACCGCGTGCCCGGCGAGCTGCTCCAGCCCGAAGGTCACCAGCGACTGTCCGGCCCGGTCGATCCCGGTCTCGGAGTGCGCCCGCTTGCCGACGCGCAGCGCCTGCTGGAAGAGGTCGTTGATCAGCCGGCCGGCCGTGTGGAGCTCCTGGCCCAGCGCGAGCGCGTCCTTGATCTGGCCGAGGATCTGGCCCTCGCCGACGACCATGGAGTCCAGCCCGCACGCCACCGAGAACAGGTGGTGCACCGCCCGGTCCTCGTAGTGGACGTACAGGTACGGGGTGAGCTCCTCCAGCGCGACCCCGCTGTGCTGGGCCAGCAGCGTGGACAGCTCGGCGACACCGGCGTGGAACTTGTCCACGTCGGCGTACAGCTCGATCCGGTTGCAGGTGGCGAGCACGGTGGCCTCGGCCGCCGGCTCGGCGGCCAGCGTGTCGTGCAGCAGCTTGACCTTGGCGTCGGCGGACAGCGAGGCCCGCTCCAGCACGCTGACGGGCGCGCTGCGGTGGCTGAGGCCCACGACGAGCAGACTCATGCCGGCATCACCGCCGGGACGTCACCCTCGGGTCCGCCCTTGCGCGCGGCCGCGGCGGCCCGGCCGGCCGGCGGCTCGACGGCGGCGGCGGGCGCGGCGCCCGTACCCGTACCGGTACCCGCGGGGGCAGCCGTGGCCGCACCCGCGCCCATACCGGCGTCGGCGGCGTCCGTGCCCGCGGCGGCCGCTTCCTCGCCGGCCTTGCGCTGCTCGTGGAAGGCCAGGATCTGGAGCTCGATCGACAGGTCGACCTTGCGGACGTCCACGCCGTCGGGGACGGACAGCACGGTCGGCGCGAAGTTCAGGATGGAGGTGACCCCGGCGGCGATGAGCCGCTCGCTCACCTGCTGCGCGGCGCCGGCCGGGGTCGCGATGACCCCGATCGAGACGCCGTTCTCCTCGATGATCTTCTCCAGGTCATCGGTGTGCTGGACGGGCATGCCGGCGACCGGCTTCCCGGCCATCGCGGGGTCGGCGTCGATCAGCGCGGCCACGCGGAACCCGCGGGAGGCGAAACCGCCGTAGTTGGCGAGCGCGGCGCCGAGGTTGCCGATGCCGACGATGACGACCGGCCAGTCCTGGGTCAGGCCGAGTTCGCGGGAGATCTGGTAGACGAGGTACTCGACGTCGTAGCCGACGCCCCGCGTCCCGTAGGAACCGAGGTACGAGAAGTCCTTGCGCAGCTTCGCCGAGTTGACCCCGGCGGCGGTCGCGAGCTCTTCGGAGGACACCGTGGGCACCGATCGCTCGGAGAGCGCGGTGAGGGCGCGCAGGTACAGCGGAAGCCGGGCGACAGTGGCCTCGGGAATACCTCGGCTGCGGGTCGCCGGTCGGTGAGTTCGGCCAGTTGCCACGATGCTCCTGCGGGATGAGCGGGGCTGCAGGCGGCCACTTGTCCCAGGACCGCCCCGTCGAGTGCAGGCTATGTCTTTGTGAACGCGTGCACAAAGATTGTGTCCGCTTTGTCCGAGCAAAGTGACCGGGGTCACGCGGGTCGGGCAAGGAAGACGGGAACCGGGAACGGGCCGAACCCGTTCAAATCCCGAGGGGGGCAAAGCGGTACACACTCCTCATCAATACGCCCCCGAGTCCCCATAAATCGCCCATGATGGTAACCGCCGGAGCGGTCAGGCTCCCAATGCCCGTCGCAGCCGGTCGGGGTTCACCCTCCAGAAGGTGTGCTGCTCGCCGTCGATCAGCACCACCGGAATCTGCTCCCAGTGCAGCCGGTAGAGCTCCTCGTCCTGCGAGATGTCCTTCTTCTCCCACTGCGCGCCCGTCTCGGCGCAGATCGATTCGATGACCTCCTGGGCGTCGTCACACAGATGGCACCCCGGCTTCCCGATGAGCGTGACCATCCGCTCCCCGGGACGCTTCTTTTCCTTACGGCGCAGCAAAGGACTCATGCCCTCATTGTCCCGCGCCGTGCCGCGGTGCCCGAAGAGTTAACCGCTCCGTTTCCCGGCGGTTCGGGAACTCCCGAACACAGTGGCTATGCTCGCGTCATGGCCGCTCTGGGATGGCTCACCCCCCGTAGGCGCTCCGCGACCGCGCGGAGCGTGCTGGCAGGCGAGGCCTCGGCCGAGGCCGCCCGCAAGACCGCGCAGGCCGAGGCCCCACCTCATACGACACCGCCGCAGGACGAGGCCGAGCAAGCCCTCCCGGCGGCCTCCGCCGTGCCCGCGACGGACACCCCGGAGAGCGCCCCCGAGCCGGAGTTCCCCGTTCCGGGCGACGACCTGGCCGCCGCCTTCTTCGACCTCGACAACACCGTCATGCAGGGCGCCGCGATCTTCCACTTCGGCCGCGGCCTCTACAAGCGCGAGTTCTTCCGCCGCCGCGAACTGGCCCGCTTCGCCTGGCAGCAGGCCTGGTTCCGGCTCGCCGGGGTCGAGGACCCCGACCACATGCAGGACGCCCGCGACAGCGCCCTGTCCATCGTCAAGGGCCACCGGGTCTCGGAGCTGATGTCCATCGGCGAGGAGATCTACGACGAGTACATGGCCGAGCGGATCTGGCCCGGTACCCGCGCCCTCGCCCAGGCCCACCTCGACGCCGGCCAGAAGGTGTGGCTGGTCACCGCCGCGCCCGTGGAGACGGCCACGATCATCGCCCGCCGCCTGGGCCTGACCGGAGCCCTGGGCACCGTCGCGGAGTCCGTGGACGGCGTGTACACCGGCCGCCTGGTCGGCGAACCCCTGCACGGCCCCGCCAAGGCCGAGGCGGTGCGCGCGCTGGCCGCCGCCGAGGACCTGGACCTCGCCCGCTGCGCCGCGTACAGCGATTCGCACAACGACATCCCGATGCTGTCGCTGGTCGGACATCCGTACGCGATCAATCCCGACACAAAACTGCGCAAGCACGCCCAGGCCAACGACTGGCGGCTGCGCGACTATCGGACCGGCCGCAAGGCCGTGAAGGTCGGCGTCCCGGCCGCCGCGGGAGTCGGCGCGATCGCAGGTGGCGCGGCCGCCGCCATCGCCCTGCACCGCCGCCGCAAGTAACGGCACCGGGCCCCGGCCCGGCCACGGGCCCCGCCGCACCCAACCGCCCACCCTTACCCGCGCCGTCGGCGCGGCACTCCGGCCTGCCCGAGTCGGTCGCGAGCCAGCGTGGAAGCGTCCATTCCGCGCACCCATCCGATCAAGAATCGATCACCAACCAGGCCTGAATATGCCCTGGACACGCAACAGAAGTGTCGGAACCGGTGATTTCAGCAACTGGGTGTAGCGCTGCCTGTACGAAGCGTTATTCTCCTCAAACGCATGCCACCGCCCATCTGTCGCCACGACGGGTGAACGGTCCCGCACTGCACGTGATGGAAGCTCTGCCTCTGGGAGTCCCGTGTACCCACCTGTCGGGGTTGACGCCTCGGGCCTGGCTACGCTGCGCGCAACGGTCCTCGACCACCTGCGCGGCTTCGTCCCCACCGCGTACGCCGTCCCCGCCCTCGCCGCCGCGGTCCCTGCCGGCCTCGGCCCGGCCGGTCCTTGCTACGCCCTGACCGACGGCGGGGCGACGGTGGGCAGACGAGGTCGGACGGGCGCGAGCCCCGCCGGCACCGCAGCCGGCACCGCACCCGCCGCCCGCCGCCCCACCGCGGACAGCGACCAGGCCCGCATGATGGACCTGGTCGAACGCGCCCAGGCCGGCGAGGCCGAGGCCTTCGGCCGCCTCTACGACCAGTACAGCGACACGGTGTACCGCTACATCTACTACCGCGTCGGGGGCAAGGCGACCGCGGAGGACCTCACCAGTGAGACCTTCCTGCGCGCGCTGCGCCGCATCTCCACCTTCACCTGGCAGGGCCGCGACTTCGGCGCCTGGCTGGTGACCATCGCGCGGAACCTGGTGGCGGACCACTTCAAGTCCAGCCGCTTCCGCCTGGAGGTCACCACCGGCGAGATGCTCGACGCCAACGAGGTCGAGCGCAGCCCCGAGGACTCCGTGCTGGAGTCCCTCTCCAACGCGGCCCTGCTCGAAGCCGTGCGGAAACTCAACCCCCAGCAGCAGGAGTGCGTGACCCTGCGCTTCCTGCAGGGCCTCTCGGTCGCCGAGACGGCCCGGGTGATGGGGAAGAACGAGGGCGCCATCAAGACGCTCCAGTACCGGGCGGTCCGCACCCTGGCCCGCCTGCTCCCGGACGACGCCCGCTGAGCCGCCCCCTCCGTCCCCCCGCCCCCACACCTCCCCCACGCCCGGCGGACCACCGATCCCCTCCGCCGGACCCCGCAGTAACGACAACCCGACGCCTACTCCCGGTGACCCCTCGATGACGCTGTGGTCCGATCATCCTTCGTCCGTAACCCAAGTGCCGCGCCGCTCGTTGTGCGGGATGCAGGCTCCCTGTGGACATGCCCTGCCCGAAGCCGCTCACCCGAAAGTGTGGATGTGCTCAAGGAAGGCAACCTTCCGGACAGCTTGGGGAGTCGATCGTCATGACGAGAGGAGGTGCCGCCAGTGATCGCGAACGTTACTCCGCACCGGCGGGCGAACGCCTTCGCCCAGGCCCTGGAGGATCGGACCCCGTCCGACCTTTCGGAACCGGACCCGGCGGCCGAGCAGTCCGAGGCACCTGCCGAACCTGCCGACCACGACCGGTTGTTGGCCCTGGCGAGCGTGCTCGGCGAAAGAATGCCGCGCCCGGTGCTGGACCCCGAGGTCAAAGTGGTGCAACGAGCCCAGCTCGTCGCCGCCATGGAGGCCATGGTGATGGAGGAGAGGGCCGGGGGCGGTGCCGCCGAGGACCCTCTGGTGCCCGAGCAGCGGACCGGCCGCGGCGCCCACCGGGCGACCTCGCTCCGGAAATTGCGGCCCCGCTCCCGCTGGTCCAAGGGCATCGCAGCGGGGGGCCTCACCGTGGGTGTGGCCGCAGGGGCCTTCAGCGGAGTGGCCGCTGCCAGCACCGACGCCCTGCCCGGTGACTCCCTCTACCCCGTCAAGCGGGGCATGGAGGACCTGAAGCTGGGCATGGCCGACGAGGACGCGGACCGGGGCGAGCTCTACCTGGACCAGGCCTCGAACCGGCTGTCGGAGGCGCGCCGGCTCATGGAGCGCGGCCGTTCGGGCCCGCTGGACCACGAGGTGCTGGGCGCGATCCGCCGGGCCCTCGCGGGCATGAAGCACGACGCCGCCGAAGGCCACCGGCTGCTCCAGGCGGCGTACGAACGGGACGGATCACTCGGCCCGATCCAGACGCTGTCCTCGTTCTCCCGCTCGCACCGCGACGCGTGGGGCAGGCTCCGGGACAAGCTCCCGGCGCAGCTCAACGACGTCGGGGGCGAGGTCGAATCGGTGTTCCAGGCCATAGACGAAGACGTGGCGCCGCTCCAGGGACTGCTCCCCAAGCCCCCGGAACAGACGCGCGGCTCGGGCGCGCCCGCCAAAACGCCCAGCAGTCCGGCGGCGGGCAAGCAGCAGACCCCGCCCCAACCGGGCGCCCCCTCCCAGGCGGCGCCCCAGGCCACCCCCAGCCCCTCCGGCAGCCGGCCCCCGGCCCCCGGTGCGGGCGGCCTCCTGGGCGGCGCCGGCGACCTGCTCCACCCCCCGGCCCCGGGCCAGTCCGCCCCGCCCTCCTCGGCGACCCCGGACCAGCCGAAGCCGGACATCACCCTCCCGCCGCTCCTCCCGGGCCTCCTCCCGGGCCTGGGCATCAACGCGGAGGACGCCGGCCAGTAGCCGACGCGACAGCGGGGGCCGCGCACCGCGCGACCCCCGCTTCGTCCTGCCGCCGTTCAAGCGCGCCGGCTCAGAAGAACACCGAACGCCGCTGCACCAGCAGCTTGTACAGGGTGTGCTGGATCTGCTCCCGGACCTGGTCCGTGAGGTTGAACATCAGCATCGGGTCCTCCGCCGCCTCCGGCGCGTACCCGTCCGTCGGGATCGGCTCCCCGAACTGGATCGTCCACTTCGTCGGCAGCGGCACCGCGCCCAGCGGCCCCAGCCACGGGAACGTCGGCGTCACCGGGAAGTACGGCAGCCCCAGCAACCGCGCCAGCGTCTTCGCGTTGCCGATCATCGGATAGATCTCCTCCGCGCCCACGATCGAACACGGCACGATCGGAGTACCCGCCCGCAGCGCCGTCGAGACGAAACCGCCCCGACCGAACCGCTGCAGCTTGTACCGCTCGCCGAACGGCTTCCCTATCCCCTTGAAGCCCTCCGGCATCACCCCGACCAGCTCCCCGGCCTCCAGGAGCCGCTGCGCGTCCTCCGCGCAGGCCAGCGTGTGCCCGGCCTTGCGGGCGACCTCGTTGACCACCGGCAGCATGAACACCAGGTCCGCCGCCAGCAGCCGCAGGTGCCGCTCCGCGGGATGCCGGTCGTGCACGGCCACCTGGAGCATCAGCCCGTCCAGCGGGACCGTCCCCGAGTGGTTCGCCACGATCAGCGCACCACCCTCCTTGGGGATGTTCTCGATGCCCTTGACCTCCACCCGGAAGTATTTGTCGTACAGCGGCCGCAGCAGGGACATCAGGACCTGGTCCGTCAGTTCCTTGTCGTAGCCGAAGTCGTCGACCTCGTACTCCCCGGTGATCCGTCGCCGCAGGAACGCCAGCCCGCCCGCGATCCGCCGGTCCCAGCCGTCACCGGCCCCCGCCGCAGCCGGCTCGGAGCCGGACCCGACGGCGGACTCCACCGGCTCCACCGGGTCCGCCGGCTCCAGCGGATCGGGCACCGCCCGTACCTTCCGGACCGCGCCGCGCCGGCGCGGCCGGTCCTCGTCGAACGGGATGACCTTCGCGTCCGCCACTATCGCTTCGCTCCCTCGTCCACACCGGCACCCACATCCAGGCCCTCCACCTTCAGCACGGCCGCCGCCCGCCGCACGGCCCGGTCCACCCGCTCCGGGGGCAGCAGCCCGCTCCCGCGGCTGCGCGCGAAGTCGGCGAAGGTCTCCACGGTCGTGTACATCGGCCGGAACCCCAGGGTGTCCCGCATCTGCGAGGTCTCCACGACCCGGCCGTGGGTCAGCAGCCGGATCTGCTCCGGGGAGAAGTCCGTCACCCCGACCGCGCGCAGCGCCGACCCCACCCACGTCACCGCGGGCAGCAGCAGCGGCACCGTCGGCCGCCCCAGCCGCCTCGAGCACTGCGACAGCAGCAGCACCCCGTCCCCCGCGATGTTGAACGTGCCGCTGTTCAGCGTCCCCCGCCGCGGCTCCCCCGCCGCCAGCCGGAGCACCTCCACCACGTCGTCCTCGTGGACGAACTGCAGCCTCGGGTCGTAGCCCAGCACCGTCGGCATCACCGGCATCGAGAAGTACTCCGCCAGCGCCGAATCCGCGAACGGCCCCAGGATGTTCGCGAAGCGCAGCACGCACACCGCCACGTCCGGCCGTCGGCGCGCGAAGCCCCGTACGTATCCCTCGACCTCCGCCGCGTCCTTCGCGAAGCCGGCGCCCGGCAGGGACTTCGGCTGGGTGGTCTCGGTGAAGACGGCCGGGTCCCGGGAGGTGCCCCCGTACACGCTGGTGCTCGACTTCACCACGAGCCGTCGTACCGTCGGCGACTTCTGGCAGGCCCCGAGGAGCTGCATCGTCCCGATGACGTTCGTTTCCTTGACGGCGCTGCGCCCGCCCGGGGCGCCCGCGGCGCCGCCCGTGACGGCCAGGTGGACCACCGTGTCCACGGCGTGCTCGGCGAGCACGCGGGCAATGGCCGACTGCCTGATGTCCGTCCGCACGAACTCGGCCGAGCCGAGCCGGTGCGGCGGGCTCACCGCGTCGACCGCGATGACCCGTTCCACCTCCGGGTCGCGCTGGATGCGCCGTACGAAGCGGCCTCCCAGCTGCCGGGCAGCCCCGGTGACGAGCACGACCTTGCCCACGAGCTCAGCGCCTCCCTCGAAGAAGTACCCCGGCTGCACCGCAGCCCCTCCACCAAGGATGGTGGAGGGGCTGCGGAGAACACGTACAGCTGCCGTTTACTTCTTGTTACGGCGCTGGACGCGGGTGCGCTTGAGCAGCTTGCGGTGCTTCTTCTTAGCCATCCGCTTGCGCCGCTTCTTGATAACAGAGCCCACGACTACCCTCGCTCACTTCTCTTCATTCGGTGCGGGGCGTCGGGGCCCACACGACCTACGTCGGCCTAGCCTACCGTCCCGAGCTCTGAGCTTGTAATCCGAGGGCCTGCGGGGGTCTGTCTCAGGCTGATTCCACCCCCACATAGGACTCCCGGAGGTACTCGTGGACCGCGTTCTCGGGGACCCGGAAGGACCGGCCCACCCGGATTGCGGGCAGATGACCGTTGTGCACCAGCCGGTACACGGTCATCTTCGACACTCGCATCACCGAGGCGACCTCCGCCACGGTCAGGAACTGAACCTCACTGAGAGGCCTCTCGCCAGCAGCCATGACACACCTTGACCTTCCGCGCATGACGGGCACCGGCTTCCCCTCCGGTTACTCCTCGTCGTCGCACGCTCACTCCCAGAGTAGGGGCGTGTGATACGAGTGGGGAAGAGGAGCTACGGCCACTCCTGACGCCCCGCCAGCCGCGCACGGCGCAGGACGTACCGGGCGAGCGGATCGTAGTGCTCCGAGCGCGCCCCGTCATCAAGCGGAACGCTCACCGCGACCCGCCCCTCGGCCTCCCCGACGAACAACGCGGGATCATCCGCATCGGCCAGCCCGATCGCATCCACACCGAGCTGACCTGCGCCGCAGACCCACCCGTGATCCCCCACCACCAGTTCCGGCAGCGGCCCCCCGGCCTCCGCCAGCGCCCCCAGAGCGATCCGAACCGGCAGCGGCGAATGGGAGTGCACGCCGGTCGCACTCCCGGCCCGCCGCGCGCCGGGTTCCCGCACCAGTGCGACTCCCCGTACGTAATCGATCCGGTACGGGCGTACGCCGAACCGGGTCGCCATGTCGACTCCGACCCCCTGCGCCGGGGTGAGGACATCACATCCCGCCGCCGACAGCGCCCCGGCCAAAGCGGCGTAGAACCCCAGGAGGCGGTGCGGATGACCCGTCCCGAACAGCACGGGCGACCGCGCCCCGGCCGCCGCGCCCAACCGCTCCGCGAAGGCCCCCAGGGCCGCCACCGTCAGCTCCGGATCGATCACGTCCGGCCCGCTGACGTGCGCCGGATCCGCCGAGACCCCGCACTTGGCCGCCATCAGCCGCAGCAGCTCGCCCTCACCCCAGCCCCGCTCCGGGTCCAGCCCCAGAAGCACCCGCGGATCCCCCGCCGCGAACAGCCGGTAACGACGCAGGCTCGACTCCCTCGACGTGGCGACGGGCCCGGCCAGCCGGGCTGCCAGCAGATGCGCACGCAACGCGCCGGTGCTCAACACCCTCCGATGCTGCCGCACCCTTTCTGGCGCATCATCAGTTCCCGCGAACAGCCCCACAGTCGGCGTAATGATGCATCGTCACACGAGCATCCCGCGCAACGGGAACACCGCCCTGCGCGTCGCCAGAACGGCCTGATCCGTCGCGTCCGCGGGATCGTAACCGGCGTCCCAGTCCCGCCACCGCGCGTCACGGCCGTCCGTCATCCGCGCCGGCCCCGGCTGCCGCGTCCGCGCGTACACCTGGTCGAGCCACTCCCGCGGGACCGCCGCCGCCGGATCCACCGGCCGGTGCGCCGCGATCCCCACCAGGTGCGTCCACGACCGCGGTACGACGTCCACCACCGCGTACCCGCCGCCGCCCAGCGCCAGCCACCGCCCGCCCGCGTACTCGTGCGCCAGCCGGTGGCAGGCCTCCTGCACCGCCCGCTGCGCGTCCAGCGACACCGCCAGATGGGCGAGCGGGTCCTCGAAGTGCGTGTCGGCCCCGTGCTGGGTCACCAGCACCTGCGGCCGGAAGTCCGCCAGCAGCTCCGGCACCGTCGCGTGGAAGGCCCGCAGCCAGCCCTCGTCACCCGTCCCGGCGGGCAGCGCCACGTTCACCGCGGACCCCTCGGCCGCCGCGCCGCCCGTCTCCTGCGGCCAGCCCGTCTGCGGGAACAGCGTCCGCGGGTGCTCGTGCAGCGACACCGTCATCACCCGCGGATCGTCCCAGAACGCCGTCTGCACGCCGTCCCCGTGATGGACGTCCACGTCGACGTACGCCACCCGTTCGGCCCCCAGCTCCAGCAGCCGCGCGATGGCCAGGGCCGCGTCGTTGTACACGCAGAACCCGGCCGCACCGCCCGGCATCGCGTGGTGCAGCCCGCCCGCGAAGTTCACCGCGTGCTCCGCCTCACCGGCCCAGAGCGCCTCCGCCCCCGCCACCGACTGCCCCGCGATCAGCGCCGAGGCCTCGTGCATCCCCGGGAACGCCGGATCGTCCACCGTCCCGAGCCCGTACGAACCGTCGGCCGCACCCGGGTCGGCCGACACCTCGCGCACCGCGGCCACGTAGTCCTCGCGGTGCACCAGCCGCAGCGTCGAATCGCCGGCCGCCGGGGCCGCCCGCACCTCCATCGCCCGGTCCAGCCCGAAGGCGCGCACCAGGCCCATGGTCAGCGCCAGGCGCACCGGGTCCATCGGATGGCTCGGTCCGAAGTCATACCCCGTTACCGCCTCGTCCCACATCAACAGCCCGGTCACCGGCTCGCCGCTCATGCCCGACACCGTATCGGGCCCGCTGCGGACCGAACGAGCGGGCCTGGGAGAGCGTGACCAGCACGAGCAGCATCGGTACGACCATCGCCCCCCGGTAGCTCCAGGCGTCCCCGATCCCGCCGACGAGCGGCGAACCGATCAGGAAACCGACGTAGTTGAAGATGTTCAGCCGCGCGACGGCCGTGTCCGAAGCCCCCGGGAAGAGCCGTCCCGCGGCCGCGAAGGTCTGCGGCACGATCACGCACAGCCCGATGCCCAGCAGCGTGAACCCGAGCATCCCCGTCCACGCCCCGGGCGCGGCGGCCACCACCGCGAACCCGCCGGCCGCCACCACCGTCCCGCTCCGCACCACGGCCACCGCCCCGAACCGGCGCACCCCGAGGTCGCCCACGGCCCGCCCGATCAGGGTCGTCACCATGTACACGTTGTACGGGACCGTCGCCAGCTGCTCCGAGCTGCCCAGCACGTCCTGGAGGTACTTGGCACTCCAGTTCGCCACCGTCGAGTCCCCGATGTACGCGCACGCCATCACCAGGCACAGCGGCAGCAGCAGCTTGCCGCCCCCGGCCGGCCACCCCTCGGCCGCCTCCCCGGCCCCGCCGGCCGCCGCGTCCACGTAGAACCGGCTGCCCACCACCACCATCGGCAGCAGCACCACCACGGCCGGCAGGTACCCGGTGAACAGCGCCAGGTGCCAGTGCGCGCCCGCCCAGGCCGCCGAGGCCCCCAGGATCCCGCCGAGGCTGTACGCGGCGTGGAACCCGAGCATGATGCTGCGCCCGTACGCCCGCTGGAGGCTCACTCCCAGCATGTTCATCGAGGCGTCCAGCGCCCCGACCGCCAGCCCGAACACCCCCAGGGCCACGGCGACGTGCCACATCCGGGTACCGGCCCCGACGCCGAGCAGTGCCAGCAGCACGACGGGCTGGGCCCACCGCAGCACCGTGCTCGGCGCGATCCGTTTCACCAGGTGCTCGGTGGCGACGCTGGAGACCCCGGCGAGGATCGGCACGGCGGCGAGGAAAGCGGGCAGCAGCCCGTCGGATATCCCGTACTGGTCCTGGATGGCCGGGATCCGGGTCACCAGCAGGGCGAAGGCGACGCCCTGCGCGAAGAAGCCGAACCCGAGCGCGCCCCGCCCGCGCCGCAGCCGCACGTCAACTGTCATGGCGGCACAGCGTAGGCCCCCCACTTACCGGTGGGTAGAGAGATCACACACCCAATCCGAGCAGGGCGGAGAGCTCCTTCATCTCACCGAAGTAGCCGGTGGCCCCGGGGAGGGCGGCGGCGGGGTTCATCGAGGTGTACGCGAGGACGTCCATCCCCGCGGCCCGCGCGGCCTCCACCCCGAGCGGACTGTCCTCGACCACCACGCACCGCGCGGGCGCGACGCCCATCATGTCGGCGGCGTGCAGGAACAGGTCCGGCGCCGGCTTGCCCCGCCCCACGTCCTCCGCACTGAAGATCCACTCTTCCTCGAACCACTCCCCGAGGTCCGTGCTGCGGTGTCCGACCCGGATCCGCTCGTGGGTCCCGGAGGAGGCCAGGCAGTACGGCACCCCCTGCGCGGACAGCTCGGCCAGCACCTCGGTGACCCCGGGGACGGGCTTCAGCTCCCGCGCGAACCCGGCGGAGATCCGTTCCTGCAGGGTGTGGTCGAACTCCTCGGGCAGCCGCTGCCCGGTCCGTTCGAAGACCAGGTCGTGCACCCGGTGCACCGCCGCCCCCATGTAGTCCCGCAGGGACTCCTCGTAGGTGGTGGGGTGCCCGATCTCCGTCAGGTACGCGGACAGGATGGAGTTGGCGAGCGGCTCGCTGTCCACGAGGACGCCGTCGTTGTCGAAGATGACCAGCTCATAGCCCATCCACCCAGCGTACGAGCGACCGGCGCGGGTTCCCGGCAACCCCGTGCGGGTAAACGGTGGAACCGACGGTTGACCCGCCGCCGGCCTGCCCGGGGCGAACGGGCTGACCGGGCCGTAAACGCAGAAAAGCCCCGCACCATAAGGTGCGGGGCTTTCCCACAATGATTGTTCGGCGGCGTCCTACTCTCCCACAGGGTCCCC